>JAPKAJ010000012.1 GCA_028825345.1 Arenicellales bacterium
CGCGGACCAGATCTTCGACGTGTACCCGGTTGCTCCAGGGGCAAAGCGCCGGCGCGAGCACCGGCTGCCTGGCCCGTAACCGCTTCAGCGGCAATTTACCCGGACCGTAAATACCCGGTACCCGAAGCACCACCAGCGCTATCCCCAGGGCATCACACCAATCGCGCATGACGATCTCGGCATCCACACGTCGCCGTGCACGATCCGTTCGCGGCGCCAGCGCTTGCTCCTCAGTTACCCATGCCCCTTGGCAATCACCGTATACCCCGGTGGTACTGATCAACACTACCCGCGACGGCGCCTGGCCATCTGCCAAAAAGCATTGCGTCAGATTTCGCAGGCGCAGATCCTGGCTGCCATCAGGCGGGGGCGGTGCGAACCAGTACAGCATCCTGTCAGTCACCGGAACCGAAAACGTTATTTCCGTATCAAGGTCTGCACTGACCGCTTCAATGCCTTCAGCACCCAGTACCGTGGCGCTGGTCGGGGTGCGCACCACGGCACCTACCGAGCCGCCGTCGTCACGTTCGCGGTGGGCAACCTGCCGGCCGACATAGCCGCAACCGACAAACAAACTCTCCATAGGTTTATTGGGAGGATGCGGTCAGGGTACCGGCGGTAACCAGGGTAGCAACGGTGACTTCAGCGCGCTTGCACTTTAGCTGCCCGCTGACATCAGCACTGAGATTGGGTGGGCTGATCACTCCCTGTATGCGTGCCGCCTTAGCTCCAAGAGGGCAGCCGGCATCGTTCAGCCGATCGATGTTGGTATCACTGATCAGGGAACGCAGATCGTTAATCGATACCTGCAGGCCCCAGTTGCCGGCGTTATCGACCACACCAGAAATCCGCACGTCATGCACTTCGACAAATGCCAGCCCGTCGGCGGTCACTTGAACCGAGACCGCCTCGATACGCTGATCTGTTGCCGAACCAATCGCCACCACATCGGCCGTAGAGGTCAAAGAAAGGGTGCCGATATAGGTACCAGCATAACTACCAGTGGCATCACCTCGCGAAACCGAAAGTTCAATACCGCTACTCGATGAACTTGCGCAACCGGCTAATAAGCCCATGCATAAAGATGCGATGGCGCCGACTCGACATGCCTGCCGAGAAGATGAAACGCCGCTGATCGATGACAAAAACAAGCTCATGGCGCGCGATCATAACGCATCAGGCAACTGCCCCAACCATGCCGCCCTAGAGAAAAATCGACAACTGCACGTGGTACGCGAGGCGAGACCACGAGCAGGCTGTGATTGAGCGGCCCCGACAACCGCCGGACAATGGCCAGGTCTTGGGCCTCGCTGATCTGCGCCACTTTATCACTGGGGCCGGGCAGACGGTCCAGGGTCATCTCTTATCTCAGGCCCAGCCCGCCGGTGATCGGCAGCATCTATCCCACAGAATGTTTCTCATCTCCCCCACAAAACAACACCGGAAACAATCTAGATTGAAAACCGGTTAAATCCTGGATCACAGATCGCCCGATATGAGATCCTATTTTCAAACAAGAGTTAGAGTAGGACGATGCTGAGTGCGCACCTTAGTTCCCTTCTACATGCCTGCCCGCCGGCAATCCGCGCCGGCCCTCGCCATCGGTTATCCGTACTGCCAATGAGATTAGCGTTGGCTGTCGGAACTGTCTTTTACATGACATCGGGGCTCGGGGCTCGCGAACATAACTTGGAAGAAGATTTAGCGCCAACTTCAATACCACAGACAGAGTCGGTAGCGGATACACATCAACAGAAAAAAGTGCCTTTGGCTAAATCCCCACTCGACCAGGCGTTTGCCGAGGCCGTCAAGAAAACTGCCGAAGATGTCTGGGGGGGAGATGCTTGGAGCAAAAAGTTTGCTGCATGTATATGTGTCAGGTCCGCCGCGATAACCAATAAAATGAAAAGAGCTGTTGTCGAAAAAGGGTTGGTCAACGATGCTGTATTTCACGGGGCGCTGCTGGTGGATGCAGAAAGTCTTGAGCTCGTTATGTCGTTATGTGAGAAAGAAGGCGATTTAGTGACTGTTGGGACAGGCGATGACGAGGTGACACCCGAGCCCATGTCGCTCCAAGAAGCCAAAAAGGTGACAGCCAGCCTGGCAAAGGCCGGGTATGTTCCACCCCCCAGGACGATTCGGGATATCACCCGCATCCTGGACGGCAAGCGCAAGGAGAGCTTGAAGGAGATCGAAGAGCAGCGCGTCCGTGCTGATGCAACGCCACCTGAGCGCACCAACCAGCGGGAGTTGGCGAACTTCTACCGCACGCGAGCCGATGCTGCGCAGTTGGTTGGCCGCTCAGGGCAGCAGATTGAAGATTACCGACTGGCTGTCGAGCATGGCCGTAGAAGCTATGCGTCAGGTCAAATGCAAGCACACGAATATGCTGGAATGCTAACGGTAACAGCGGATGCCGAAATGGAGATTGGCTCGGCAATACGGGCGAAAACTCTATTTCAGGAGGCTATGGCTGTCGCTGCTAAAGCGAAATATCCAGAAACAGAACAACTGATAATCCGAATCCTTTTAGTTCACTATTACTTGGATTATGACGATCTCGAGAACGCAGAAGATCTACTGAATCAAGCAAAGGAAACCTGGGCGAAGGAACAGAAGAACCGGAAGTACTGGGAAGTCGTTACATGGGATGAATTGCAGAGTCAGATCTGGGCCGCCGAAGCACACCTATTGGCGACCTTCGGAAAACTTCAAGCCGGCGAGGTGCTGTACCGTAAGGCGCTGGAAAACTTTCGCCAACACAAAGATATCCCGAACTACGGCGAGCGCATTCTTATCCCCAAACTCAATCTCAGAGTCCATCTGTGGCACCTATATCTGCTTGGCAGCAACCTGATCCGCCAGGAACGTCCGCTGGAAGCTGAGATTATTTGGCGGGAAATGATCTCAGAGTCGGTAAAAGGTTTTGGGCGTTATTCCAACGTGACGGCAGCGGCGACCACCGGATTTGCCAGGACGCTACTGGAACAGGGCCGCTTCGATGAGGCCGGGACACTGGCCGACACAACCCTCGAGATCTGGCGGGCTATTGACGCGCCCATAAACTCTTTTGCTCTTCAGGAAACCTATCAGTTGCTGGCCGATATTCTGGTCTTGCGCGAAGATTGGGAGGGTGCGAGCGACCTCTACGGATACATTGAAACCGCGCTTGCTGATGATCCTATGGCTCGGGAGCGGTTGCTCAATCAGAATCCCAGTTACGCCCTGACTTTATTTCGCTCGAACCATGTCGAGCGTGCCCGTATCGTTCTGGAACAAGCTTACACGACCAAGCGCCAGGCCCTGGGTTATCAGCACCCGGAGGCCGCCGAGTTAGGGGCCCTGTTAGCCGTCATGGAAACTGCTGAGGGGGAACATCAGCAAGCGCTGCTTCGTTTCAGGGAGACAGTACCCATCCTGCGCACTCGCGCGCGCAGGTCCCGTGATGACGACACTTTGGGAATGGTCCACGAGGCCCGACTGGCCCTGGTTCTGGAACGATATATTGTCTTACTGGCTCATCTGTACGCCAGAGTTCCCACCTCGGCACTGTCCCAAGAGTACCTGTCAAAAGCCTTCGAACTGGCAGACCATGCTCGTGGTCGAACTGTTCAGGGTGCACTCGACAAGAGCAGTGCCCGGGCGGCGGCAAAGGATCCAGCACTGGCCCAACTGATGCGCCGGGAGCAGGATGCACTGAAACAGATCAGCGCCATGCGCGGCTTGCTGTCCGACCACCTTACCCAAGCAAGCGACGAACAGGACCCGGGTGTGATCGAGGACTTGAAGACCAGCATCAGTCGATTGAGTCAAGCGCGCTCGGCCCTGATGGCAGAAATCGAAGCCAACTTTCCCGATTACGCTGAACTCATCAATCCCACAGCACCGTCCCTCGCCCAGGCGCAGTCTGTTCTACTGCCAGACGAGGCGTTGCTCGCATTCTTTGTCGGCCGGGAACGTTCCTTTGCCTGGGTAGTCAGTAAGACTGGTGCACCGGCTTTCGTTGCAATCGAACTGGGGGCGGACGAACTCGGGGGCCAGGTCGATGAGATTCGTCTGGCACTCGCACCCAACGCAAGCACGCTTCGGGACATCCCGCCATTCGATCTGGGCATAGCGTATGAACTGTATCAACAACTGCTCGAGCCAGTCGCGCCGGCCTGGTGGCAGAAGAAACATCTGATCATCGTACCGCACCGTGCACTAGGTTATCTCCCGCTGTCGGTTCTCCCAACAAAGGAAATCAAATTGGTAGATAAAAGCGAAACATTATTTTCCAGGTACCGGAAAGTTCGCTGGCTAGCACGCACGCACAGCGTTACGGTATTGCCTTCGGTTGGGGCCTTGCACACCTTGAGGGCGATGCCTCCCGGCAAGCCAAACCGGCGTACCTTTGTCGGGTTTGCTGACCCTGTATTCTCGACCGAGCAGACCCAGGTGGTGGCAGCACTGCAAGTCAGCGCGGCAACAGCGGCTGAAAGCAAAATTGGGGTACGGGGGGTATCGGTCAGGTTACGCGGCCTGATTAAGTTTGAAAATCTCGACGCGATGACCAGCGTTGATCTCAGTGTGCTGCCACCGTTACCAGACACGCGCGAGGAGGTGAACGAGATTGCCCGCGCCCTGCGGGCTGATCTGAACCGGGATGTATTCTTCGGTGAAGCTGCCAGCGAATCCCAGGTCAAGAGTTTGGACCTTTCAAATTACAGGGTGATTGCTTTCGCCACTCATGGGCTGATTCCGGGTGATCTGGACGGGCTCGTACAGCCGGCGCTTGCGTTATCCTCCCCTGAAGTGGTGGGTGGTGAAGAGGATGGACTGTTAATGATGGGTGAAGTGTTAGGCTTGCAATTGAACGCAGACTGGGTGATCTTATCGGCTTGTAACACTGGCGCTGGTGAGGGGGCCGGGGCTGAAGCCATTTCGGGCCTGGGCCGAGCCTTCTTCTACGCCGGTGCCCGGGCGCTGCTGGTCAGCAACTGGCCGGTAGAAACCACGTCGGCCAGAGCTTTGACAACAGGTCTATTCAGGAAACAACTGGCAGACGCCAACATGAGCCGTGCTGAGGCGTTGAGACAGACTATGGTTGATCTGATTGACGGACCTGGTTACATAGAACCGAAAACCGGTAAGGTTGCGTTCGCCTATGCCCATCCTATTTTCTGGGCACCGTTCAGTCTTATCGGTGAAGGTGGTCGCACTGTCACCACGTCAATAGAATCGAGCCAAGGCAACTAATCGAACAATGGCAATGAGCGTACTAGCGGGTCGAATATTGAACTTGACTACAGATGCCACTAGCGCTTTTCACCCTCATAACCTCAGCTTTTGGCGCGCCTTTTTTTGACTGCTATTATCCCCCCTCGGTGGACCGATCCTGCAACAGGCCAGTCACGAGGCGCTACCATTTGCGCAACAGTGCCTCGGCGCCTGTTGGCCATCACAGCTTAAGGAGACAAATATGGACGAAGATTCACGCACCCAGCTTGAAGCCGCTGCCTTCAGGGGGCTGGTAGCGCACCTGCAGCAACGCACCGATGTGCAGAAGATTGACCTGATGAATCTCGCAGGCTTTTGTCGAAACTGCCTGTCCAAGTGGTACATGGCAGCCGCCCAGGACCAAGGGGTGCCTGTGGATTACGACGCTGCACGGGAACTCGTCTATGGCATGGCCTACGATGAATGGAAGCGTGACTATCAGGGCGAGGCAACTGAACAGCAAAAAACAGATTTCGAAACAACCAAACCGCTACACGCCTCGATCAGCGGCCACCACAAGGCTTGACCCATGACGACCACTCTTGAGGTACAGCAGATTCCCTGCCTTTCGGATAACTACGGCTATCTGGTTCATGACACCGTCAGCGGGCTGACCGCAACCATCGACACCCCCGACACCGGGCCGATCCTGCAGGCGCTGGAAACAAAAGGCTGGCGACTGGATTTTATCTTTAACACCCACCACCATGATGACCATGCTGGGGGTAACCTGGCGCTAAAGGAAAAAACCGGCTGCGAGATTATTGGGCCACGTGCCGATGCCGGGCGCATCCCGGGGATTGATCGCCAGGTGGGCGAAGGCGATTCGGTGACGCTGGGGGAGTGGCAGTTCACTGTACACGATACGCCTGGACATACCAGAGGCCATATTGTGTATCACTGCCAACAGGCAGGGGTCGCCTTTGTTGGTGACACCCTGTTTGCATTGGGCTGCGGGCGACTCTTTGAAGGCACACCCGCACAGATGTGGGACTCGCTGCAGAAAATCTTATCCTGGCCGGACCAGACCCTGATCTACTGCGCGCACGAGTACACCCAGGCGAACGCGCGCTTTGCGCTCTCGGTAGAGCCAGGTAATACCGACCTGGTAGCGCGGGACGTCCAGATCAGCGCGGCCCGCGAACGCGGCGAACCCACTGTTCCAACTACGCTGGCGTTGGAGAGAAAAACCAACCCCTTCCTGAGACCTCACAGCTCAAACCTGCAACAGACCGTGGGACTCGTCGGCGCTTCTGATGTCGAAGTGTTCACCCGCACCCGGGAATTGAAAGACAGTTTCTAACCTTGTCAGGCATGAGTCTTGCTCTACAAAACGCTACAATTCAAACGCTATTGATAAGAATCAGGTGTTGAATAGCTTTGCTCGACACCTGATCCCTTGGCATACCGCCAGCAAAAGCCTCGCCCAAGCCAGATCTGAAAAAGGATTTCGCATGTCAAATTACATTGCACGTTATGACAGGCCTAATGGCTCACGGTGAGTGGCACCTCGGCATTATGCTGGGGGCATCTGTATGAGTACCGCGCCACGTATTGCCGTTGATATCGGCGGCACCTTTACCGACGCGGTTCTGCAGGTCGGGACTACACGCTACACCGCAAAAGTACTGACCACCTCGGCCAATCCGGCCGAGGGCTTCATGCAGGGTGTTTCGCAACTGCTATCGCAAGCCGTAGTAGCACCAGCCGATGTGGCCCTGATTACCCACGGCACCACACTGGCGACCAATGCGCTGATCGAAAGGCGCGGCGCGCGAACCGCGCTGGTGGTGACCGATGGACACCGCGACTCGCTGGAGATCGGCTACGAAAACCGCTTTGACCAGTACAACTTTGACGCCAATCGCAATCCACCGCTGGTGCCACGTGCGCTACGCTGGAGCGTGCGTGAGCGGGTTGATTTCCGCGGCCAGGTTTTACAAGCCCTGGATGAGTCTTCCGTCAATGCGCTGATTGAACGCATCGAGACCGAATCCATCGAAAGCGTCGCAGTGGGGTTGCTGCATGCCTATGCCAATCCGGCACATGAGTCGCGCATACGCGAGATTCTTTTGCAGCACTTCCCGGATCTTTATATCTCGCTGTCCAGCGAGGTTTGTCCCGAGATCCGCGAATACGAACGCCAGAGCACCACTTGCGCCAATGCTTACGTGCGGCCGCTGATATCGAGTTACCTCGTTGACGTGCGTCAACGACTGGCTGAAAGTGGTTTCAACTGCGCCTGTTTGCTGATGACATCGGGAGGTCACCAGGTCACTATCGACACCGCCGCAGCGTTCCCGGTACGCCTGGTGGAATCCGGACCCGCCGGGGGGGCCATCCTGGCAGCCCATCTTGCCCGCACACTCGGTGAATCGTCGGTGCTGTCTTTTGACATGGGTGGCACGACCGCTAAGATCTGTCTGATTGATGACTACGAGTTGCCGCTGTCGCGCACGTTTGAAATTGACCGTGCTCACCGGTTTATGAAAGGCAGTGGCATGCCAATCAAGATCCCGGTCGTGGACATGGTTGAAATCGGTGCCGGCGGTGGCTCACTGGCCCGGGTCGACGAGTTGGGCCGTGTCACCGTGGGACCTGACAGTGCTGGAGCTGATCCCGGGCCCGCCTGTTACGGTCAAGGCGGTCAAGGCGCTGCGGTCACCGACGCCAACCTACTGCTGGGACGACTCGACCCCGACAATTTTGCGGGCGGACATCTGTCTCTTGATTCCCAAGCTGCACACGATGCTGTGCATCAGGCTGTAGGTGAACCGCTGCGCACCCATGCAGACGGCGCCGCGCAGGCCATCATCGAAATCGTCGATGAAAACATGGCCAGCGCAGCCCGGGTGCACGCGGTGGAGAAAGGATCTGATGTGACTCAGCGCACCCTGATCGCCTTTGGTGGGGGTGCGCCGCTACATGCCATGGCGGTTGCCCGCAAACTGGGCATCTCCCGGGTCATCATCCCACGCGATGCTGGCGTGGGCTCCGCCGTGGGTTTTCTGCTCGCACCGGTTGCCTTTGAGGTTGTGCGCAGCCGTTTCACTACGCTGGATGAACTCGACCCGGCGCTGATCAACACACTGTTCGATGAAATGTCGCACGAAGCGCGATCCACTGTACAACTCGGTGCCAAAGAGGCGCGTATCGACGAGACACGCCATGCCTACATCCGCTACGCTGGGCAGGGCCACGAGATCAAAGTCCGCCTACCCGACCGGCCACTGACCGAAGCCGATCGTGACATCATCAACGCCGCCTTTACTCACGCCTACCAAACACAGTACGGCCAGGGCATCCCCGGCGTCCCCCTTGAGATTCTGACCTGGTCATTGACGGCTTCAGCCCCGGCAAATGACAACGTCCGCCAGACACAGCCATTGTCAGCAACATCGCCCGACGATAGCTCGGCCCGACGGGTAGTGCAGATGCCCGGCACCGACGAGAAGGTCGACTGCCCGGTGCTGTCCCGTAACGCCCTGTCGCCAGATGCATCTATCGATGGCCCGGTAGTGATCACCGAAGACCAGACCACGCTGATTGTCCCGGGACAATGGGATGTATCGTGCAACGAACATGGCGACCTTGTTGCCAACAATCATCAAACCGCTGGTCATAGCGGAGCGATCGGGGGTGCTCTGGCAACCATCCAGCGCCAGGTCACCTGGGACCGCCTGATCAGCATTGTCGAAGAACAGGCCCAGGCGCTCATTCGCACTGCCTTCTCGACAACCGTGCGTGAAGCTGGTGACCTGTCAGCCGGCATCTTTGATCTTTCCGGACGCATGCTGGCACAGGCTATCACCGGCACTCCAGGCCATGTCAACGCCATGGCTGCATCGGTCGGCTACTTTCTCGAGGCCATTCCGCTGGAGCGCATGCGCGCAGGCGATGTCTACGTTACCAATGATCCGTGGCTTGGTACCGGCCATCTGTTTGACTTCACCGTAGTAACCCCGGCCTTTATCGACGAATGCATTGTTGGCCTGCTTGCCTCTACTGTCCACGTGGTAGATATCGGTGGCCGTGGCTTCGGCCCGGATGCCGGCCAGATATTTGAAGAAGGGTTGTGCGTGCCAATCCTGCCACTCTTTGAACAGGGCCAACCCTGTGAAGCGGTGATGGCCATTGTCCGCGCCAATGTGCGTGAACCCGATCAGGTGATCGGTGACCTGTACTCGCTGACCGTCGGCAATTCAGTCGGCTGCACCCGCCTGGTCGAGATGATGACCGAATTTGGACTGAGCGACCTTGATGAAATCAGTCAGCACATCATCGAGCGCTCGCGCTCAGCCATGCTGGACGAGATGGCAGAACTGCCTCGTGGCCTCTGGCGCAACGAGATGACCGTGGACGGTTACGGTGAACCCGTCACTCTCAAGGCCGAACTACAGATCAGTGACGAGGGAGTATCGGTTGATTTTTCTGGCACTTCAGGCGTTTCACCCTTTGGCATCAACGTGCCGCTGAGTTACACCCAAGCCTATGCTTCGTTCGGGGTGCGCTGCGTGATTGGTTCGGCAATACCGAACAACGCCGGCTCGCTTGAGCCGATCAAGGTTACCGCACCGCCCGGTTGTATTCTCAACGCGCCACGGCCGCACGCCGTAGCCGTGCGCCATGTCATTGGCCAGATGCTGCCGGATGTCGTGCTGGGTTGTATCGACAAGGCCCTGCCCGATCGGGCACCTGCTGAAGGCAGTTCCAGTTTGTGGAATCCGATGATGACCGGCGGACCCGGGCTGCTGGACGGTCAGGATTACGGTAACGCCACGCCGTTCTCGGTCACTATTTTCCATTCCGGCGGCACCGGAGCACTACCCTGGCGCGATGGCCTTTCAGCTACCGCTTTTCCTTCCGGCGTGCGCAACACCCCGGTTGAAATTACCGAGTCCATCGCCCCGGTGATCTTCCATCGCAAAGAACTGCGCCCAGGCTCGGGCGGTGATGGCCGCTACCGCGGTGGTCACGGCCAGTTGATCGAGATCGCCCATGCCCAGGGCGCGCCATTTGCGATCTTTGCGTTGTTCGACCGAGTCGATTATCCGGCTCGGGGTCGAAACGGCGGCACCGATGGCGCTCCCGGCGTGGTTCGCCTTGCCAGCGGCAAGACGCTGAAAACCAAGGGTAAGCAGATCGTTCCCGCGGGTGAACGACTGCTGATGGAACTCCCTGGAGGTGGCGGTTACGGCGATCCTGCTGAGCGCGAGCACGCCCTTTGCGAGCGCGACCACCACAACGAGATCGACTGATCCAGATCGCTAAGGCCCATCGATCAACGCTCGCTCGCGCTTGAAGGGCACAGTATCTGGATCCGGAAGATTATCCAACTCCCGGGCTGCCCGATGGCCATCATAAACCGCGGCAGCAATGGTCGCCGGCGCCATGCAGTCGCCGATACGCAAGATTCCAAAAGGCAGATCGTCCAGATGCTCTTGCTGCTGGCCGGCAAGCGCAAAGTACAAGTCATTCACCGGCGCTCGCAGGGTTACCATAACCAGTGCAGCGGCTTCGCACTGAAGTTCGCGGCCAGTACTGTTGCAGGTTAATGTGGCGGTGTTGGCATCAACTCGTGCCATCGTGTGTTTCGGGACGAGCTTAACGTCTCGCTCTAACAAAGCCTGCTCTATCCGGTGCTGCTCCATCGTGTTCTGAGTCCAACACGATACTTCCGGACCCGGGGTCGCCAAAGTGACCGACAGCCCACGATCCGCCAGCAGTTGCGCAATAACGCCGCCAAGATAATAGTGATCATCATCATAGACGAGGACTGGGCCATGCGCCGGCAGGGTGCCCGCAACAATATCATCGGGCGTCAAACATTGCGGATGATCCTCGATACCCGGCACTGGCGCAAACGTTGCGCGACCGAGCCCATCGGTACGCCAGTAGGAGCCGGTCGCGATTAATACCTGATCGGCACCGAAATCTCGAATGCTGGGCCCGTCCATTTCGCTGCCCGGATAAAAGCTGATGTGGGTCGAGCGCGCGATCTGGGCTAATCGGTAATCACTCACCCGCTTGTAGCTGGCAAGCCCCGGCAAAGTTGCCTCGCGTACCGCGCGTCCACCACCATCGCCACTGTCGGCCAGTGCCACTTCATAGCCGCGCTGGCCCAGGCTCATGGCCGCCTCAAGACCCGCCGGCCCGGCACCGACCACCAGCACCTTTTTGCTGGACCCACGCGGACTGATGATCTCCGGATGCCAGCCGCGACGCCATTCCTCGCCCATAGTCGGGTTCTGGGTACAGCGGATCGGCGATTGAGTCCAGTCGCCGCTGACACAGATATTGCAGCCGATACACTCGCGGATATCCTCGATCCGGCCTTCTTCAATCTTACGCGGCAAAAAAGGATCAGCAATCGAGGGTCGCGCTGCACCAATCATATCCAAAATGCCCCGTTTCACCTGGGAAACCATGGCATCGGCTGAGGTGAAACGCCCTACCCCCACCACCGGCTTGCTGGTCACCTGTTTCACAAAAGCCACATAAGACTCCTGCGCCCCTTCCTCACCAAAACGGGCGGTGACCGAATCATTGGCCCAGTCACTCACATTAACGTCCCACAAATCCGGCATTTCAGCCAACATCTCTACCACCTCACGCCCTTCGGCCCCACTGGCGATGCCCGCGTCACCGAGCAACTCATCCACAGCGAAGCGAATAGCGATCCCGCAACGATCCCCCACGGCATCCTTGGTGTCTTCAAGCAGCTCGCGAGTCAGTCGTACCCGGTTCTCCAGCGAGCCGCCGTACTCATCACTGCGCCGGTTATGCCGGCGGCTGATGAAATGCATGGGCAAAGTGAGATCATGGCCAGCGTAGACATAGACAATATCGAATCCAGCATCGCGGGCCCGAATTGCGGCCTGGCGGTGCCAACGCCGTACGTCTGCGATATCGCGTTTGGTCATGGCGCACGCCTGCACTGGATCAAAACTGTTCACACCGGCATCAGAAACACCCAGTACCGGCAGCCGCGAGTAACGGTTGGAAACATTGTGCCCACTGTGCGTCAGTTCAATCGCTGCCAACGCGCCGTGTTCGTGCACCCGATCAGCCATCAGGGCCAAGCGTTGCTGGTCGCCCTCGTCCCACAAGCGTGCCTCAGCATAGGGCAGTACATCGCTCGACGCGTGGATATCACATTCCTCGGTTGCGACCACGGCCCAGCCACCCTCGGCTTTCATCCCACGCATTGCCGCCACACTGTTGGGCATGGCATGTCCCATGCCGTTGCAATGCGGCACCTGATAAAAACGGTTGCGGGCGGTGACCGGACCAATTGCTACCGGCTCGAACAGAATGTCATAACGTGGATCGCGACTCATTGATTCCCCCTCATTTCCTTTGTTTTTATTGCGGTCTGGCTTTTACGTCAATGCACCCGATACTCGCTTTTCTTCAGCACCCCACGCCAGCAGCGTGGCCTGCGGGTCAATGCTTTTTCTACTCGGCGAGCCGCACGTACAAAAACCCGGGCAAGCAGAAAAGCACGGAACTTGAGCCCATTGTAGGAAAACACCGAGAAGTAGATTGGTTGGTAGCGCCACAGCGCATAGCGATCTGTGCCGGCCAGTCCCGGACCATGAAATGAGCGCAGCGCACTTAAGGTTTCAAAATCGACCTCAGCATCGCGGGTTGCGGATTCGAAATGCAATAACCGGATCCCCGGCGCGGTGATACAGCGCATGCCTCTGGCCCGGGCACGCAGGCAAAAATCCACGTCCTGAAAGCTGTTGGGAAAAGCGCAAGAAAAACCGTCGAGCTCGTTGAAAGTCGACTTGCGACAACACAAAAAGGCGCCGCTGACTGAAGTGGTCTCGTGATCAGCCAAGTAGCGGTGCATGGCATCACCCACGTTATCGGCGCTCGGGTGAGGTGCGTAATGCACTGCCGAATTACGCCCAACGTTGTCACCGCAGGACTGCACAGTGAGGTCGGCGTTCAACAACATGCCGCCGACACAGGCGACATCGTCTTCCTCCAGCAGTGAGATCACATCTGCCGTCCAGCCGTTGGTCTGCAGTTCAGTGTCATCGTTCAGAAAGACCAGCAAATCACCACTGGCCTGACGGGTGCCCAAATTGCACTTGCGGGCAAAATCAAAACCGGGCTCATCGCAAACCGCCGAACCCTCGAGGCCATGTTGCTCAATGAGCTCGCATGCCTGGCGAACATCGTCCCCATGGTTGAGTACCAGCACAATCTGCACCTGTGGAGATTCGGGGCCGGGAGAGTCTTGCAATGGCAGCGACCGGCGGATCGACTTCAAGCAGTGATCCAGTAAAGTCAGTTCAACCCCGTCAACGACCCGTTTGGTTCCCAGCCGGCAAGGTATGACGATCGATACCGAGGGCAATCGTGTACAACTAAGGCGCGAGCGATAAACCCCCACCGGCTCCGGTTCAGTGTCGGCGGATCGGCGCAACAATACGGGCTCGATCGTGGCTTCACGCTGCAACCGGTTAAAGTGTTCGCGCAGGGCCTGTTGCGCGTGATCGACACTCTGTACAGACATTTGCTCGCCCGAGCGTGACTGGGTCTGCTCCAGGATACGCCAGTGATAGGCAACCGTTTCGGCATGTACCGGCTCTACCTGCTCACTCATACGCAGCGCGAGATCGTGATCTTGACTGCCTTCAAAGCCTTCGCGGTAACCCCCGACACGCTCGAAAAGTTCCCGCGAGAAAACCTGCAGGTGATTGATGTACATGGTCGAGCGCAGCAGTTGCAAACTGTAATCCGGCTTGAACATGCGACGGATCAAAAAGCCATTGGCATCTACCTGAATCTCATCAGAATAGATCCACGATGCCTGGTAATAATCCAGGCAGCGCAAAGTCTGGGCAAATCCCTGGCTGACCACCACATCATCGTGATCCACTGGCGCCAGAAAATCGCCCGATGCCGCTGCAGCAGCCTGATTGAGCGCAAAGGAAACTCCTGAGTTGCTATCATTACGCAGCAATTTCAGGTTAGCCAGCTTGGCTTCACTACAACGGCTGAGGAATGCGCGGGTCTCTTCACGGTCGGATGCATCATCAACGATCACAACCTGATGCCGATCAGCAGCGGCCTTGAGGACACTGTTGACACAAAGTGTCAGCACCGCCGGGTCGGTGTTATAGACCGGCACAAGAAAAGAAACCTGCATCGACTGGGTAGCGCCTTTGGTTATTGCAATTTGCTGGAGTGTCTGAATTCTGCCTGGCCGGCGTGATCCTGAGCCGGTGGGCCCTATTGTGAGGCGATCACCCTAGCGCGGCAAATGAGTTTCGAGCGGTCCGGTCCGGCCCTTGAGGCCATCACGGATGCCCCGAACCATCATGCCAAGGTTACGCAGGCGCTGCCCGGTAAAAAGGGAGAACACCGCGAACATTTTGGCCAGACGCAACATATCGGTATGCTTCCAGCGCCGGCTGGGGTAGGAACGCCGCCAAAGCAACACGCTATTGCGATACACGTAGTAGTAGCGAAACGGTTGGTGTACTGGCAGGTAACGCCAACGGCCGAGCCACACCCGCACCGTGCGCTCGCCCAGTCCGTGATCCATGACCGCATCGCATACCCCGAAAGAGCGCCAGCCCGCAGCCCCCGCCCGCAAAAACCACTCGGTATCCAGATGATCGATAAAAAGCGTCTCGTCCATCAACCCGAGCGCCTCCAGTGCATCACGGCCAAACAATGCACCCGAGGAGATCAGCATGTCGGCCGGCACTGTTGAACCGGGCTGATCGGTACGACAAAAACATCGCCTGAAACGCAGCCGGCCAAAGCGCACAAAGTACGATGGGTGACCCCGATCGGTGCCAAGATAACGCGCGCCTACCGCTGCCACACGCACACCGGCACGACGTTGTTGGTCCAGCGCGTGAACCAGCGCAGCAACCATTCCCGGGCGCGGCAGGCTGTCCTGATCGAGCAACAGCACGGCGTCGGCATTGTGGGCCAGAGCAGTGCGCAAGCCTTCGTTATGAGCCCAGCCCAGCCCGCGGTTTTCTGATGCACCGGTAAACCGTGCGAAGGCGTGTTGTTTGACCCGCTGCGCGACCGCTTGCGCATTGTCGGAGCCGTTATCAATGATCAACACCGTGTCGACTTGCCCGGCAAGGCGCTCAAGCAGCACCCCCAGACCTTCCAGATTCGGCTGGTAGGTGATGACCACGGCAAAAACCATGGTGGGCGAGTTGCTTGTGTCAGCCATCGGCATCAGGGCTCGGTTCAGGCAAAAGGCCAGCGCTGGCCGGTCAAGGCAACAGCTACGATATAAGCGAAAACCATCAGAGCCGCGGCAACTGCTACAGCCCGCTGTCCCATCGTACGGCCTGCACCCAGCGCGACCATGCCAAATGCAATATAGAGAATCACACCCATCAGTTTGAAGGTCAGCCAGTCACTCCCGCTTGGGCGATACGCCGATAGATACAACAGGCCCAGCGCACTTAGCAGCAAAGTGGCATCGATAAAGTGAGGCACCACCCGGGTCAAGCGGTGGTGGGCACTCGGTGAACCGCGCAGCACCCAGGTGCTGCGCAACACAAAACCGGCAATCGATAACCCCGCGCAGCTAACGTGTATGTTCTTGATGATCTGGTAACTATCCATCGACTGGAGGCGGGCAGGCATGTCGCGTGTAATCGGGGCAAAACACCAGCCCAGAGACGCTATCATACCCGGGTACGCTCTTTTATCCATTTCGGACCGAGGGCAACCTGTAATTATTATCAAACTTGACCTCTAAATTACCCTTGCAGCCGAGCCGCGGCATTGCCCTGATGATCGGAGCAATGATGGTCGTACCGTTCATGGATGCTCTGGCAAAACTGCTGAGCAGCCGCTACCCGGTGCTGCAACTGGTCTGGGCCCGTTTCTTCTTTCATTTCCTGCTGGTATTGCCAATCGCGCTGTGGCGACACGGTGGCAGTGTGCTTGTTGCACCACGGCCGGTGTTGCAGGTTGGGCGTGGCCTATGTCTGATGGGGGCAACCCTTTGTTTTTTCGCCGCCATCCGCACTATCCCGCTGGCTGACGCCATAGCTTTGATATTTTTTGACGCGGTAATCGTAGTTATCCTCTCGGGGCTCCTTTTACGTGAGCGAGTGCCACTGGGCCGCTGGGTGGCTGCCACGCTGGGACTGGCGGGTGTTGTGCTCATAGTCCAACCTGGCTTTGGTGATTTTCAGTGGGCCAGTCTTCTGGCACTGGCAGCGGCTTTTTTCTTTGCCCTTTATTTTCTTTCAACCCGCTTGTTAAGCGGTAATACACCCCCGCTGGTGATGCTGGCCTGGCAGGGTGTGGGCGGATTCGTATTGATGAGTGTGCTGGTTCCGTTGGTGTGGGTGCCGCCGACGCTCACCGACCTGGTAATGATGGCAGCACTGGGCGTGATTGGCGCCATCGGCCATCTGCTGTTGATCCGCGCCTTTGAATACGCCGAGGCTTCACTGCTGGCGCCCTTCCTTTATACCGAGATCATCATGCAGGTACTGCTGGGCTACTGGCTGTTTGGCGATATTCCCAACACCTGGGCATTCGCCGGTATCGCCCTCATCATCAGCGTGGGCGTATACCTGTCGCTTAACTCGGGCAAACGCCCCCAAGCTTGAGCGTCCGGCACGGCTTAACCCTAATCGATTCAGTAAGTGGCACCAAAGGCGGGGTCGTTATGCCCGGCGGGTGCCTGCAGCCCAGCCAGCCGACAGCCCTGCACCACCGGCCCCTTGGGAAAAATCTGAAACAGGTAGCGCCGCCCGCCCTGGCGGTGAAATTTCTCTTCCAGTGCGTCGTGTAACTCGCGTAGGTTGCTGACCTGGTTCTCGTGACGCGCGAAGTATTCCTGCAGCGCACATACCACCTCCCAGTGAGCCGATCCCAAAACCAGCCCGTCATCGGCTACTGCCTGCTCACCATCCGTTGGTGACCATCCTGGCGGGGCATGAGGGTAACCGGGAGGTGTATCACTTAAGCCCGGGTGGAGGATATCGTCCATCGTCTTGGCCATGGCAATCTTCCTTATGATCTTTTCTTAGTTTAGGCACCAACAGCAAAGGCAGTGGGACTAATCATAATCGCGTTGGGCCGTAACGGCTAATCGGCTGTGATCGAATTCAGTGTGCTGTATTGAGAACCGCTGGCGAGACCAGCGCATCTGCAGGAAATCCAAAACCGATGCGGGCGAAGGTTCAGCCTTGTACCAAAGGCGCTGACAGATACACCCCGAACTCAACCGCGAGGTCGCAACTCACCCGCGCATGAACTCGGCCCTGGCGATCTAAAAAGCTCTGGCGCTGGGCGGCTGGAAAGATGCCGTCGTGCCAGATTCCGGGATGGATGTACAGACCCCGGCTGCCGTCACACCACAGCGCAATCACCTGTTCCACCGCCAGATCATCGCCGGGTAAAGCGACAGGCACGACAAAAGCGCTGCGATCCTGTGGGAAAAACAACTGGCCGCCATCGGGGTGATAGTTCATGTGCCACAACAATACCCGCTCTCGAGGCACCGTCTGTCGGGTGGTGGAGGCCAACTGCGGGTCGGTGGTTGACCAACCCAGCACGTAATTACCCGAGACTGCCTCGTTGCGCCCATAAAGCACATCGCCTTGCCACTCACCGTGGAAGATGCCTTCTACCCAGCCGGCCTCGTCGCCGCTGTCCTCGTCCACTTTTCGCCAACCAGTGGCAGGCCAACGCACAATCTCGATGTCGATATCATCGGGATGATCGACGAGACAACCATAACCTTGAACCGAGTCGTCAGTCGCCTCAACCAGGGGAACCTCATGCAATGGCAGGGAAGGCTTGTCGGCTGGATCAAAAAGATATTGCGGGGCGTTAGCGATCATCGGTTCAGTGCTTGCGTCCACGCCGGTGCCAACGTCCACCTGAACGTGCCGGAGCGAACAGTCGGACTTCAGGGTACTTGAACCAGGGAATCAGCACCACTCCGGCTACAAAACCCCCTATATGGGCAAACCAAGCAACCCCGGGGCCATCGCCGGCGCCAAGCGAACTGAATATCTGCATGGCAAACCAGATACCCAGCACCACGCCCGCTTTAAGCGACATGGTGTGGATATAAAAGCCCAAGGGCAAGGCCACCAGTACCCGGGCGTGGGGAAACAAAAGCAGGTAAGCGCCGAGTACTCCAGAGATCGCACCGCTGGCACCGATCATCGGGATAGTGGATTCGGGATCGGGTAGCGCCTGGGCAAACACGGCTGCCACACCGCACAACAGATAAAAGACGATAAACCGGCCGTGGCCCATGGAGTCTTCTATATTATTGCCAAAAATCCACAGGTACAGCATGTTGCCACCCAGATGCATGAAGCCCCCGTGCAGAAACATCGAGGTAAACGGGGTCAGTACCGGGTCTACCCAGGCCAACTGCGGCGCCAACTGCGCCTTGTCGAATATTACTGCTGGAATCACGCCCAGCGCATACATCGCTGCCTCCTGGCTCGGGCCCAGCGACAACTGCCAGAGAAACGCCATCACGCAAAGCCCAATCAAGGCAATGGTGACTATCGGCGTGATTCGTGTGGGATTGTCGTCGTGCAGGGGAATCATGGGGCACCTTCCAGCACAACCATTGTAATACCCTTCGCCGCCAGTTGGCACGGACAAGCTCGTTCGGGCCGGGCCCGACACGGTTAAGAATTCCCCAACATCAGACACTCCTTTGCCATCACCATGTGACTGGGGCACAATGGCCTGCAGCAAACAGGAGTCCAGGCCTGCATGAACATACCTGAAGATATCAGCGAAGAAGTCAGCAGCGAACTGTCGGTGACACTGCAATACGTCATCAACACCGCGCAGGATGATCTGCCGGTCACTTTGCTGATGGTACAGGCGATGATGGAAACCGACCTGTTGGAGGAGATGAGTGATAACGGCCTGGTTGACCCAGCCGACCACGACTCTGTGAGTGAAGAACTCGATGCCCTGGTGGAGAGTTTTGGCGATGCTGCGGCTGACGGTTTCGTGCGCCCCCGGGCCAGTGAAAC
>JAPKAJ010000171.1 GCA_028825345.1 Arenicellales bacterium
TGTTGCTGGCGACGTTTTGACGTGGGGGTTTCAGTAAAGGTCGAGTTGAGATAGTGGCGTGCGGGTGCCGTCACCAGCCGATAGGGCATCTCAGAATTAGCCTCCTCAATCACGTTCCAGTGGTCAGGCAATGTCGGCATTACCGTATTGGACGGGCCAAAGCCGTGTGGCATCAGTGCGCTCCAGTCAGGTGAGAAATGAAAGCGACCATCTGCGTGGGCAAAGCCATCCAGATAATGGGAATCACGAAAATCCGGCTGACAGTCGATCCAGTGTTCTTTTTCCAGCCTCTCGAGGTCGCCCCAGCCAGAATCGCGCAGCGTCTGATCGATGATCTCGCGCGAGGTCATATCAAAGCCTGGATGACTGGCACCAAGACGTTTGGCCAGCGCGCAGATCACTTCGTGATTGGATCGGCATTCCTCGGGAGGGTTGATGATCTTCGGGCCCAGGGTAATGTGTTGGTGGCCTCCTGATTGGTAGAGATCATTGTGTTCCAGAAACATCGTCGCTGGAAGCACTATGTCAGCCATTTGTGCCGTTTCAGTCATGAACTGTTCATGCACACAGACAAACAAATCCTCTCGGGCAAAGCCTTCATGAACTCGGTTGAGGTCCGGCGCGACCGACATCGGGTTGGTATTTTGTATCAGCAGCGAAGTTACCGGTGGTCCTTCACCAAGATCTTGGGGATCGTTGGTTAGAACAGCCCCGATCCGAGACTGATCGAGCACTCGCACGGTAGGGTCGATACAGTTGAGGCCTTCAATGAGAGTCTTGTCCCAATGGTAGATATCACCATTGGTATGAAAAGCGCCGCCACCCTCGTGGCGCCAGGAGCCAGCAACAGCCGCCACAGACAGCGCAGCGTGCATACTGGCCGCACCATTGCGCTGACGAGTAAAGCCATAACCCAAACGAAAAAACGTTCGGGACGTAGCGCCGATCAGTGCAGCCAGAGTCTCGATCTCCTGTTTCGCTACCCCAGTAATTGACTGGGCCCAATCTGGATCACGTGAAGCCAGATGCGCCTCGAGTTCATCAGGGCAGTCAGTGAATTCTTTGAGGTACTCCTGGTCGGCGTTGTTATCGCGAAATAGCACATGCATCAGAGCGCAGGCCAGTGCGCCGTCTGTGCCAGGTCGCACACAAAGAAAAAGATCGGCCTGTTTCGCTGTGGCATTGCGATAGGTGTCGATGACCACGATTTTCGCGCCACGTTCTCGGCGGGCTTTGAGTGCATGGATCATTACGTTGATCTGGGTGCTGGCGGCATTAGTGCCCCAGATAATGATCAAATCAGATTGAGCCATTTCCCTTGGGTCTACCCCGGCCAACCGACCCGTGCCGGCTATAAAGCCATTCCATCCCATGTTGACGCATATAGTTGAATGGAGGCCTGAATAGCGTTTGGCATGACGCAGACGGTTGATACCATCGCGCATCACCAGACCCATAGTGCCGGCATAGTAGTACGGCCAGATTGTCTCAGCACCGTAGCGCTGCTCCGAGAGAAGAAAGTTCTCAGCTACTTGGTCCAGGGCATCTTCCCAGTCGATAGGTTCAAAGTCGCCGCTACCTTTATTGCCCTTGCGGCGTAATGGTTGGGTCAGGCGGTCAGGGTGATGGATACGCTCATGGTATCGGGCCACCTTGCTACAGATCACCCCTGCGGTATAAGTGTTTGCCGTAGCACCCCGGATCTTACCGATGGTGTATTCATCGATTTTCTCGACGTCCAGCGCGCAGGTCGAAGGGCAGTCATGCGGGCACACGCTGTAATGTGTCATGGGGTCAACTCCGAGGATCGATTGGTAATTGGGTACAAATTCCTGCCAGCTCTTCAAATGCCAAGGCGGCCGACAGCAGACGGGCCTCTTGGCGAGGCGCAGCCACGATCTGTAATCCTACCGGCAGACCACTTTGGGTAAAGCCACACGGTATCGACAGCGCCGGTGCGCCGATGATGGTAAAGGCATAGGCGATCGAACACCACTCGATATAGTTAGAAAATTTGTAATCGCCGATCTGCTCAACAAAGCGTTGTTCTACCGGGTACGGAGGCACGACCGTCGCCGGTGTCAGGATCAGGTCAGTTTGTGCAAAAAAGCGCTGCGCTCGCTCGTAGATCTGTGAGCGCGTAACCATGGCGGCCATGATTTCATCCGCGGTGAGCGCCAGGCCTTGCTCGACATTCCAGACAATCTCGGGCTTGAAGATAGAACGGTTTGCTTCCAGTAGCGGGCCATAACTGGCGGCATAGGACATGGCACGGTGTACCTGAAAGACCTCTTGCAGACCGGAAAAGTCCGGGTGGTCGTGTTCGACGATCGCGCCCAGTTCGGAAAAGCGCATGGCGGCGCGCTCACAGATCTGGGCGACTTCCGGGTCAACCGGGGTCACCCCAAGATCGGCCGAAAAGGCGATACGCGGCGGTACCTGGCGTTGCAGGGCATTTTCTTCAAAAGAACTTGCGGGGTCATCCAGAGACATCGGATCACGGGCATCGTACCCAGCCATCACATCGAGCAGCAGTGCCAGATCTGCCACGTTGCGGGCCATGGGGCCATCGACTGCCATATGATTAAAGGCCAGGTTGCCAGGATCCGAGGCCACACGGCCCTGGCTCGGGCGTAACCCTGCGACGGCGCAGAAACTGGCTGGGTTACGCAGCGAGCCGCCGAGATCTGAGCCTGTGGCCAGCCATGCCATACCCGTCGCAAGGGCAACTGCTGAGCCGCCAGAAGACCCGGCAGCCGAAAGGGCTGTGTTCCACGGGTTGCGGGTAAAGCCAAACACGTCATTAAAGGTATTGGCTCCTGCACCGAACTCGGGGGTATTGGTTTTGGCATAGACAATGCCTCCGGCCGCCTCGATTCTTTCGACCAACAAATCGGATGTCTCGGGCACATGGTCACGGTAGGCCATGGAGCCCCATGTAGTCCGTACCCCGGCAACTGCGATCAGATCTTTGATTGCCACTGGTATTCCAGCGAGCGGCAAAGTGGAGAAATCCCGTGACCGAGCCCGCTCCCGGGCCCGGTCAAAGCATAAGGTCGGCACGGCATTGACGGCTTCGTCAACCTCGGCAATACGCTCTTCCAGAGCATCCAGCAGTTGCAAAGGTGAGATGTCTTTGCCGCGCAACAGTCTATGCACCTCGCGCGCCGACAGTTTGATCAGTTCATTAGTCATAGTATTAGATTACCGAGAGCCTGACATCACCAGGCAGGTCATATTCAGCAAGCAGCTCTTCTCCGGGCGCGCTGTCATAGATATCGGTCATGACGCCGGTAGTGATTACCTCACCGGCCAGCAGGGTGATGCCCATCGAGTTCAGATGATTAGCCAGCCATGCCACAACCGCAAATGGCCCGCCGTCTACGTTGGTGGCACACCCCTCGCGCACGACCCGACCGTTTGCCGTCAGGGTGACTTGGGTATCTTCAACTTGCTGTTGTGACCAGTTGACGATTTCATTTCCCAGCACCAGTTGCCGATGTACACCGTTATCGGCAATCGCACTGAGAACGCCCATCAGCGGCCAGGTGGAAAAACGACTTTCAACGATTTCGATGGCAGGCATTACCTCACCAATGTGCTCGATGACATGATCCGTGGTCCACACCTTTCCTGGCATCAGGTCGCGGGCGATGCGCACGGCGATTTCTGGTTCGATACCGATCATATGAAATGTACTGGCATCGATAGATGCGGGAGAGGGTACAACCTGACGTTCAAAGCAGCGGCCACTGAACGGAAAGTCCAGTTTGAGCATTTGTCGGGCGGTGATGTTGGTACAGCCGACTTTATAACCGATGGGAGGGCCAGTCTCGTTGCTGAGGAGTCCGACCAGTTGCGCCTGGGCAGCGTAGGCATCGGCCAGATCGCTCGGTAGCGCTTCGGACGGCAGGGCCGTCAGTGCTTCGCCCGGGCGGCGGGCCTGGTGGAGTATCTGAGCCGCGAGTTGTGGGTTTGACATCGGAAAATTCCTGAGCAAAAAACACACGGTATCTGCAAGCGTAGCCTGGCGCAAGGCCAGCTTCCGGGCGCTTGTTGCAGCTTTTTTCTGGTAACTGGCCTGTGGCACCGATATCATTGCGCGTTCTCTTTCAATTCAGCAATCGTTTCAAGACTATGTCTTCTGAGTCACCACTTTTTAAACCACTCCAGATCCGCGGCCTGAGCCTGCCCAACCGCCTGGTTATCTCTCCTATGTGTCAGTACAGCGCTGATGATGGCCTGGCGAATGACTGGCACCTGGCGCACCTGGGCAAGTTAGCCCAGGGCGGCGCGGCAGTCGTGTTTACCGAGGCGGCCGCAGTGCAGCGCCGCGGCCGCATTACTCATGGGGATTTAGGCATCTGGACCGATGCCCAGGCCCAAGCCCTGGCAGGGATCGCCCGGTTTATCTCCAGCATGGGATCGGTGCCGGCGATCCAGTTGGCACATGCCGGGCGCAAGGCTTCCATGCAGCGGCCCTGGCACGGCAACGGACCGCTCGACGACAGTGATCGGGCTCGCGGCGACGAGCCCTGGCCAGTGGTTGGGCCTTCGGCTATCGCTCTGGGCGAGGGGTGGCTGGTGCCATCTGAGATGACCCAGACTGAGATTGCCCAGGTGGTTGAAGACTTTGCCGCCGCCGCACGCCGAGCCGATAACGCAGGCTTTGGTATTGCTGAGATGCATGCGGCGCATGGGTATCTGGCTGCGAGCTTTCTCTCACCCATCAGTAATCACCGTACCGATTTCTATGGCGGTGACCGGGCGGGTCGGTCTCGCATGTTGCTTGAAACGGCGGAAGCCGTGCGCGCTGCCTGGCCCCACGACAAGCCGCTGTTTGTAAGGGTGTCTGCGGTGGATGGCGCGCCGCAGGGCTGGTCACTGGAGGATACGGTTGCTCTGGCTAAGGATCTGAAAGGTCTTGGTGTTGATGTCATTGACTGCTCTTCGGGTGGAATCCTTGGTTCGGCCACAGCTGCCAAGGGTCCGCCGCCGCGGCTGGGTTTCCAGGTACCTTATGCGCAGGCAGTCAAGAAAGAGGCGGGCCTGATGACTCAGGCAGTGGGATTTGTGCTGACTCCCCACCAGGCCGAGGATATCGTTGCGAAAGAGCAAGCCGATCTGGTTGCGATTGGTCGCGAGGCGCTGGATGATCC
>JAPKAJ010000172.1 GCA_028825345.1 Arenicellales bacterium
GGCCCGAAGCAGTAGCGCAACTCGGGCGATCACTGCAAAAACTCTACGCTACCCAAAAGCCTGCGCCCAAAGGCTCACAGTAACCAGCGCTGACATACGGTCGTCCTTCAGTCTTTTGCCCAATCCGCAGCGTGATCCGTGGTCTGATTCTGCCCGTCTTCAAATCCCACTGAGTAGGCTGTGCTGACGCGCTGCTCCTCACGCCGGGGGTTGCCCAGGTATCCCCCAACCCAACCCTGTAGATAATCCGGGTCTACACCCATGTTCTCAAGTTGGTTAACGGTCTCGTAGTAGGTGCTGTTCATATGGAAGGCCTTGTAAATAACTGGAAACCAAAATCGGATTATTACATCCTCGAACGCTCAACCGGCATACCACCGCCCGTGGGGTTTGCTATACAGGCATCAGGCTTGCGTATCTGATTCACGACCCGGCTCAGGCAAGGAATCTTTACATCGCAAGATATCCGGGATTATTGGAGATACCTTTGACACGAGGCACGTTCGGGACCACATCGCGAATCACTTTGCGGTCACGCAGGTACTCACCCACCACATCCCAGATATCTGGCAGTTCATCAGGCTGGGGATTCACGCTCGCCCAGCCCGCCACCTTGTATATATGTGATGGATCCAGCGGTTTGCCGTTCAGCTCCAGTGCGGACAAGCGCTCGCCGATCGGCGCCGTCGGGTTGATGGCATAACGTAACCCACCAACCCGGACCATATCGCCACCCATCTGGTAGTAGGGATCTGGATTAAAGAGATTGTCAGCAATATCCTCGAGCACCCGTTTAATGGTCTCGCCGCTCATCTCAACGAGGGTAGACTTGGCGTAGGTGATTCCCGTCTGGTCCATCAACCGCTCGACCGTGATTGGGTCACCCGGCAGTACGCTGGTTCCCCAGCGAAAGCCCGGGGAAA
Source organism: Arenicellales bacterium (assembly GCA_028825345.1). GTDB lineage: Bacteria > Pseudomonadota > Gammaproteobacteria > Arenicellales > UBA868 > UBA868. The sequence goes on from JAPKAJ010000172.1 coordinate 924, forward strand.
AGGCAATATCGGCACCACGCACCTCGATCAATGCATCAACAATGACCTGATCGAATGTGCCAATAAAATTGCCGCGTCGGTACAGTGTGGTTTCGGTTGTGGCCAGCACGGTATCCAACTGCTGTTTAAATGGCTCACGTGCGCCTTCGACAAGCATCGCCATCTCGGGGTCCGCTGGCAACAGGTTGGCAAATATCGGCAACAAACGAAAACGGTAATCCGCCACTTGCCCATCGCGCACATCAAGATCCATCACCGAAAGAAACTTGGTATTCGAACCTGAATTAACAACCAGGGTCTGACCACCAGCGTTGCTGATCACACTCGGCTTAGGTATTCCGTCATGAGTGTGGCCACCAAGAATGGCATCGATCCCGGTCACCCGGGTCGCCATTTTCAGATCCACATCCATGCCGTTATGCGAAAGCACCACAACCACTTGCGCCCCTTTGGCTCTGACCTCGTCGACCATCGCCTGGCACTGTTCATCGCGAATACCAAAGCTCCAATCCTCGATCATGTAGCGCGGGTTGGCGAGCGTGGTGTAAGGAAAGGCTTGACCGATAATAGCGACCGGGATGCCGTTCATCTCACGCATGCTGTAGGGCTTGAACACCCGCCCGGAATCCTCGTCAAAGGCCGGCTTACCCTCAAAGGACGCGTCCTCGGTCAGCATAATATTCTGTGCCAGAAATTCGATCGGGGGCAGTTCGCGCTCAATAATCTCGCGAACCCGATCCATGCCGTAGGTGAACTCCCAGTGTCCAGTCATGATGTCAACGCCCAGCAACTTGCAGGCATCAACCATATCCTGGCCCTTGGTCCACAGCGAAGTCGCAGATCCTTGCCAGGTATCACCGCCATCGAGTAGTAGGCTGTTTGGCCGTGACGCGCGTAACCGTTTGACCAGCGTTGCCAGATGAGCGAACCCGCCCACCTTGCCATACTTGTGGGCAGCAGCCTCAAAATCCAGACAGGTGAAGGCATACGCATTGGCCGATCCCGCTGGGATAGCAAAATGCTCTAAAAAGCGCTCGCCCACCACGTGCGGCGGTTGGCCAAAAGCTTTACCGATACCAATATTGAAATTGGGTTCGCGAAAATGCACGGGCATCAACTGTGCATGACAGTCAGTAAAATGCAGCAGGGACAGATTGCCAAAGGCAGGTACGTCATAGTCTGCAGCCTCGGCAGAAGCGCTACGGCCATTGACAGCCATACCAGCAGCGCTGGCTGCCCCAAGCAAACGCATAAACTCACGTCGGGTCAAACTCATAGCGCTACTCCTTTAAGTTGCGTTATTCGGACGGCCTATGGGGGAGACTTCAAGGCTAAGGAATCTGAGGTGATTTCGCCCAAGTGCTAAAGCACGTCGCTGAACAGCAAACGGCGATCAACAGTGACTGCTCGGCGGAGTCAGGTGGAAAAAAACCTGGCCACAAGGGCCAGGTTTTTTCAGTTGTTGTTCTGGCTCGCGTCGTGCTATCTCGTGTCAGCATCCCAGACTCGGGCCAGATGAGGCGTCTTGCTTTACTGGCGCTGGCTCGGCACCTTGAGCGGTACGCCCGTGTTCATGATGGCCTCGTAATACTCCAGGGCCTTGTACTCGGTGCCCTGAGCTTTGAACGGAGACGCTCGAACCTGCTTGTTACAGCCGCCGTAGCGGCGATGCATCGTTCCCCACGGTTTGCCGGACATGGACCACTTGGTGCGGTAGACCGGAAAGCCCACGCCATGACCTAAGCCCGGGCTCAGCACGTCACCGCGGACGCTGTTACCGGAATTAGTTACGTGACAATCTGCGCAGGAGAAGTTTAACTGGCCGCGCTTGGCCCAGTAGAACTGGCGACCCTTCTCATACCAGGCCTGTGCACCCGCTGCCGAGAAATCCACCGCCATCAGCTGACCGTTGGATTGTGACTTGTAGTGGGCAATGAGTCGCGCCATCTTGCCGCGCTTGACGTTCTTTATCGGTTTTTCACCATTAGCCTTCAAACACGCGTTGAGGTCAGCCACCAGGGTGCGCAGATCATCGCTGGCGCCATCGTAGACGGGGTAGGTATTTGCCGGCGCCAGGTCACAGTCGTCAAAGCCTTTGCCATTGGCAAAAGGTGCGGACCACTCTTCCTCAGCCTTTTCCATCTCGGGTTCATAAGGGGGGAAATCCATCATCAATTCCCAGTTAGCCCGCCGATGCGCGTACTGTGGCAACACGTTAACCCCATCGACATAATCTTCCAACGCTACACCCGGAAAACGCTTCAGGAAAAATCCCTGAAACTCTGCGATGTCGTTGTTAATTTCAGCCTCGGAAATCGCCTGGGCAGTCGAAGCAGTCAGTACTGCCATGCCCATGCCGACTGCCAGTGATACCAATTTTTTCATCAGTCCCCTCCTCAGTATTGAGCTGCCGGCACCATGGCCGGCAACACTGGATGCGCTATATGTTTACTTGACCGCCTTTTCGACGGTGCCGGTATCACCCTTGTTGTCTGTCCAGGTAGCGCTGATCGTGTCACCAGACTTTGCGCCAGCCATAGACATGCCGATGAGCGGATTCTTGGACACGCCGGCGCCCAGATTAGCCTGAGCGACTACTGCACCGTTTACGGCAAAATCCATGGTCTGGATATAGTGCGCGGGTATCTTCTCACCTGTTTTCTTGTCCTTTCGTAGGCCCGTTTCCATGGGGTGCTTGGCAAGCACCATCACGTCGCGACCACCGGTCTTGTTCTTTTTGATCTTCATCTTGGTAGATGCCATCTTATTGATCTCCTACTGAATTCTGTCGGGTTAACCGCCGCAACCGCCAACGGTGACTTTGACCTCCTGAGAGGCTTTGTACACCTTGCCACCTGCTTTAACGTAGCAGTTGACTGGGGAGGTCTGACCCATTTTGACGCGGGCGCTGAACATGCCGCCGGCACTGCCAGCCGCCATCTGTAACGAGGTTACAAACGGGGAAGGGTTTTTTGCAACCACGACCGCGATTGCCTCGACGTCTGCAAGGGAGGTCATCACCTTGATGGGTACCACGGCGCCGTTTTCGGCCTGAAGTGGCGCCTTAAGGGTGACGTCGCCACTGTCTTGGGCATCCGCTGAGCCAAAGAAAGCTTTCAGCGCGTCGGCTTCGCTCTTAGCCGTGAATGCGGCCTCGGGCCAGGCGGCTGCCAGAACTCGAGTCGGGGCGAGCAGCCCAGCACCTGCTGCCACGGCGATCGCACCCGCGGCCATAGAGCCTTTAAGAAAAATTCTGCGTTTCATGAGTCTTGTCTATCCTCTTTTATATTCAAAATGTGTCTTATTTAATCGCCGGGGTACGTTCATCCGACTACGGATTGCTGCGGCCTAGATAGAGAGCAGCCAGTCCACGATATTGTCGATGTCCTCTTCGCTAATCAACTTGTGTCGGCCGAACGGTGGCATCGAAGTATTGGGGTTTGTCGCGGTAGCGTCCCACACTCGGGCACGCAGGTCATCGCGGTTAGGAAAGCGAGTTGCCATCGCAACCAATGGTGGTCCGATGTTGCCGCCTACAGGAAAGCCTTCAGGCCAGGGGTTAACCATTGCCTGGTGACAGGCGAGACAGTTACCGGCCTTTCGGGTGATCGCTGTGCACCAGCCCTTAATGATGGTGTCTCCATCCTTGGCAACCTTTTTGCACTGCTTTTCTGTGGGCCAGTCACCCGCTTGTGCAGCTGGGCCATATCCAGCCGTCGCCGCAAGTACGATCGCTGCGCCAAAAGCGACCACAGCAGTCTTCAGTTTGAGCATGGCTATCCTCCAGTTACTGGTGCCGTACCTGCCAGAGTCCGGCACACTATATTTTTGAGTCCTGACAACCCCGGAACAAACCCTCAGGGTATGAGGGCCACATTTAACTCGGGTTCTACGAGATTATCAAGGATTAATGATATTCTAAATTATCGAATCTTCTGATGTATGGCCTAATAGGCTTTTTCAATCAGGCTCTTGCTAATGAATTCTTACTCACTTTGGGCCTAGTATTGGCCCAAATCCCGTTTTCTTTGCGTCTTATCCTTTTATGGAAATTGCTTGTTGACCTCCTAGTTAAATCTTCTAACAGCTCTAATTAACTCAATGGGTTTTAGCGATTCGGCGGCGCTTAGCGCGTTCCATCGCGCATCATCTGCGTTTTAATTTCCTTTATTCGTGCGCTGATGCTGGCCTCAAGATAGGCACTATCTGTACCGTAGCTGGCGGCA
>JAPKAJ010000173.1 GCA_028825345.1 Arenicellales bacterium
TTCAATGATAGTGACCAGAGCTACTACTAGTAAAGGCGAGAGGTTAGAGAGGTGTTCTAGATAGTGACGAGCCCGTTAGGTGGGTTTGTAATCTTTTCGCTACATGTTTGCGGTACCAAAGGAGAGCGATATCAGATTGTCCCTAGATATCCTCGAAGGCTCCAATCTCACTGGTCTGGCCACAATAACATATATGTTTTAGCGTATTGAGTTAACTATGTCTTCTACAAAACTGTAGAGGTAGCACCGCATAGGCCTTGATGCTACATTGAATGCTGTTTCAGAGCAGTACATTATCAATGAATCAAGAGAAAACAAGAACACCGATTCAGGTTGGGCTGTTTGTTACCTGCCTGGCCGACCTTATTCGTCCCCAGATTGGTTTTGCGGCGGTGGCGCTGCTGGAGCAGGCTGGCTGCACAGTCCGAGTGCCACGTGAACAGACCTGTTGCGGACAGCCTGCGCTCAATAGTGGGGACAGTGCCAGCACAATCGCAATCGCGAAAACGGTGATCAAAACCTTTGCCCAGGATGATTACGTTATCGCCCCTTCAGGTTCCTGTGTTGACACTATATGCCACAAGTACCCCGAGCTTTTCCGTAATGATGCACTTTGGGCTGGGCGAGCTCGCGCATTAGCGGCAAAAACCTGGGAGCTGACAAGCTTCCTGGTCGAGGTCATGGAGTTGCAGCAGGTGGAAGCCGCCTACGACGGCATTTGCAGTTACCATGATTCCTGTTCAGGGTTGCGGGAACTTGGCATCCACGATCAGCCGCGGCAACTGCTGGCCAGTGTCGTAGGTTTGGAGCTCAAAGAAATGAACGAGAACAACGTTTGTTGTGGTTTTGGAGGGTTATTCAGTATCAAGTATCCTGACATTTCTACCCGGATGGTCAGTGATAAATGCGCCAATATCGGTCACAGTGGGGTCGATACCTTGCTCGGTGGAGATCTAGGCTGTCTGCTCAATATCGCCGGTCGCCTGCGCCGTGAAGGCGCTCCGGTCCGGGTTTTTCATGTAGCTGAAGTGCTTGCTGGAATGACCGACGGGCCTGCGATCGGCGAAGGAGAATCTGACTCATGAGCGCTGCTGCCAGCCAGAAAGTGGCGTTTCGTGAGCGTACAACACGTGCCTTGCGCGATAGTAATCTGCAACAGGCTATGGGTAAGGCCCGCGGCGGTTTTGTTGATAAACGCCTTGAAGCGATGGCCGCGTTGCCGGAATTTGATGAGACTCGGGATGCAGCCCGTGACATCAAGGACCATGTGCTGGCAAATCTTGATGGATACCTCGAACTGTACGAACAGAAGGTGATTGAAAATGGCGGCCAGGTGCACTGGGCCCGCACTGCTGAAGAGGCCTGCGAGATCGTTGCAGATATCTGCAAAGAGGCTAATGCGCAGGTGGTGACCAAAGGCAAGTCGATGGTTTCGGAGGAAATGCACCTGAATTCAGTGCTTGAGGCCGCCGGCCTTAAGGTGGTTGAAACCGATTTGGGGGAATACATCGTCCAACTGGCAGGGGAGACGCCCAGTCATATTATTGCCCCAGCGGTACACAAGACCCGCGAGCAGATTACTGAACTCTTTCATGAACACCATAGCAAGCTTGGCTACACCGACCGGGTAACGCAGCGCGAGGCTCTGGTCAATGAAGCTCGCAGTGTGCTGAGGGGCACTTTTGTCACGGCCGATGTGGGGATCACTGGCGCCAACTTTCTGGTGGCAGAAACTGGAGCAAATGTTATCGTGACCAACGAGGGTAATGGGGATTTGACCAGTTCCCTGCCCCGGGTACAGATTGTGACAGCAGGGATCGAAAAAGTGATTCCCTCGCTGGATGATTTATCGGTTTTGTTGCGAGTACTCGCGCGCAGCGCCACCGGGCAAGAAATGTCGGCCTACACCTCGCTGTATTCTGGGCCACGCCAAGATACCGACAGCGAAGGCCCTGATGCCTACCACGTGGTCTTGTTGGATAACGGCCGCTCTACCATGTTGGGTGGAGACTATCGGTCTATGTTGCGCTGTATCCGCTGCGGGGCTTGTCTGAACCATTGCCCGGTCTATAGCGCGATCGGTGGACACGCTTACGGTTGGGTCTACTCCGGACCTATGGGGTCGGTGCTTACCCCTTTACTCAATGGTTTCGACGATTCGGTTGATTTACCTAATGCCTGCACTTTGAACGGGCGCTGTAAGGCGGTTTGCCCGGTACGCATACCTTTGTCGGATCTGTTGCTCAAACATCGCCTTGAGCAGTATCGGCGTCGACTGACGCCATTGTTCGGACGATTTTTAGTGCGAGCCTGGGCTTGGGTTGCAACTCGACCGAGGTTGTATCAGGGATTGATGGGTTTGCCGCTCTGGCTGATGCACTGGCGTGGGCGCCGCCGAGGCGCACTTGAACACATTCCCTTTGCCGGTGGTTGGACCGACAGTCGTGATTTCCCAACACCCGCTGGCCGTTCTTTTATCCGCCAGTGGCATTCGCGAAAGGGTAAGTCATGACTGAGGCGCGCACTCAGATTCTCGCCAACATTCGCAGCGCCCTGACCGGCGGTGAGCCGCGAACACCCTTGCGTATGAATGAACTGAAAGCACGCATTGAGTCCTCTACTCCCAAGGCTCAGCCACGGTTTGAAGACGAACTGCTCAACCGCTTTTGTCAAAAGCATGTCGCAGTCCATGGCACCTATGAGCGGGTGACAGCACAAGATCTCGAAGGTGCCGTGCTCCGCCACATTGGCGCCCATCAGGTTGATCCGCAGTTGTATCTGGGCGCTGGACCCTTGCTTGATGCGGTGCAATGGTCAGCTCAGGTATTTACCTATTTCAAGAGTGCAGACCAGCACACTCAGGTCGCAGTCAGTGAAGCCTTTGCGGCGATTGCTGAGACGGGAACGGTTGTGCTGTGTTCTGGGCCCAGTACGCCTACTTCACACAACTTTTTACCTGAAGACCATATTGTGGTTGTTGACAGCGCCCGCATCGTCCGTCACCAGGAAGATGTCTGGACGCTTCTGCGCAATCGGGAGGATGCTGCCGTCCGGGTGGTCAACCTCATTACAGGCCCTTCAAAAACCGGTGACATCGAGCAGACCATCCAGTACGGTGCCCACGGACCGCGGCGCTTGCACTTATTGATCGTTGAGTCTGCCTAGTGTTTTGATGCTCGTGTGGCGTTCGCACGCACTCGCTATAATTCCCCTGAGATAACCGGGTTAACCAGCAATTCTCACCGCGCCTTCAATCGAGACCGGACGACGCGGCGTCAACAACGAGGCGCGATCAATGCAGACAAGTTTCACGCATGAACAGTTGCTGGAATGCGGGCACGGCAGGATGTTTGGGCCAGGGAATGCCCAATTGCCTCTGCCACCGATGCTTATGTTCGATCGTATTGTCCGGATTTCCGATGAAGGTGGCGAATACGGAAAGGGAGAGATAGTGGCTGAGCTCGACTTGAGCCCACAGCAGTGGTTTTTTGATTGCCATTTTAAGCATGACCCGGTAATGCCTGGCTGTTTAGGTCTTGATGCTCTTTGGCAATTGGTGGGATTCTTTTTAGGCTGGAAAGGGGGCTTGGGCCATGGGCGAGCACTTGGCGCGGGCGCGATTCGTTTTACTGGCCAAATTACCCCGCAGTGCAAAATGGTCCGTTACCGAGTTTCACTTAAGCGCGTGGTGATGCGCCGACTGTACATGGGTATCGCCGATGGCCAGGTGGAAGTCGATGATCGTACGATTTATACCGGGCGAGACCTTCGGGTAGGCTTGTTTACCGATACCGATACCGATACCGATGCCGATGCCGATACCGATGCCGATGCCGATGGAGAGGCTGCAACAAAATGAGACGTGTAGTTATCACCGGCATGGGTATCGTCAGTAGTATCGGAAACAATTGCAGCGAGGTTGCCGCATCGTTGCGCTGTGGGCGTTCAGGGATTGTTTTGGCCGATGAGTATCGTGATCTGAATTTTCGCTCCCAGGTGCATGGCAGTATAGATATCGATTTGGATCAGTTAATTGAGCGCAAGCTCAAACGCTTCATGGGCGGTTCGGCTGCTTATAACTATATTGCGATGCGCGAGGCTGTCGAGGGCTCAGGACTCACTGAAACCGATGTCTCGAACCCTCGCACCGGATTGGTAGTTGGTAGCGGAGGCGGCTCACCAGAAAACATTGTCGTGGCTGCAGATCTGCTTCGCGAGAAAGGGGTTAAGCGAGTGGGACCATACATGGTGACCCGGACCATGGGCAGCACCAACTCAGCATGCCTTGGTACAGCGTTTGGTATCAAGGGCGTTTCCTACTCAATCAGTTCCGCCTGCTCCACTAGCGCCCACTGTATTGGCAATGGCATGGAATTGATCCAAATGGGCAAGCAGGATATTGTTTTTGCGGGAGGTGGCGAGGAACTGCATTGGTCCACCTCGGTACTGTTTGATGCGATGGGGGCGATGTCATCGCGCTACAACGAGTCACCTCAGACGGCATCTCGTGCCTACGATGCTGATCGGGATGGTTTCGTTATCTCAGGAGGTGGTGGCGTTCTGGTGCTGGAAGCGCTTGAGCATGCACAGCACCGAGGGGCGACGATCTATGCCGAACTGGTGGGATACGGCGCCACCGGCGATGGCGTTGACATGGTTCAGCCTTCTGGAGAGGGCGCAGTTCGTTGCATGAACCTGGCGCTCCAGGATGTCACAGAGCCTGTGGACTACATCAATACCCATGGCACCAGCACGCCGGTGGGAGATATACGAGAACTGGAGGCAATCCGCGAGGTTTTTGGCACTAAGATCCCGTCATTGAGCGCGACTAAATCTCTGACAGGACATGCTCTTGGCGCGGCGGGCGTCAACGAGGCCATTTATTCCCTGTTGATGCTGCAGGGAGGCTTTCTTGCTCCGTCTATCAATATCGAAAACCTGGACCCGCAGGCGCTGGGTTTTCCGATTGTCCGACAGGCCATAGAGGTCGATGATCTACATACCGTGATGTCTAACAGCTTCGGCTTTGGTGGCACCAACGCAACTCTGGTTTTTCAGCGCTTCACCGACTGAATATTTTTTAACTACCTGATGCATTGCGGCATTGATTACCCTATAGTT
>JAPKAJ010000174.1 GCA_028825345.1 Arenicellales bacterium
TACCCAGTCGTTGAGATCATCCACGGCGATCAGCAACACGTTGGGCTTTTGCGGGACCGCTGAGGCCAAGCCAGCAATGACACAGATCAATGTTGTGATGAGGATTCTCATTTTTGGCTGAACTCGATATTTCGGGAGATCAAGGCAGGGACACCGCTTGCCCGGCGCCCCCCTCGCAGATCCCGGCGTGCGGAATTACCGCACCGGGCATTCCTCAGGAATGCGCGCAAGTAGAACTTCGATCATGTTTGGATTCTTGTTGGACAATTTCATACGGGCTGAGGCTGGTTTTGTCGAGCGGTTCGCGGCCATGACTCCTCGATCACGCGTGGCGTCGGCATCTGCCAGCGCTCCCACGCTGCGTCGAAGGTCGCAACGGTGAAGCTTTTGCGCTGACTGCGCCGGTTGAGCCATTTGTAAACCAACCACCTCGCCCAGTAGGCGAAACGTCCGATCTTCTTCGAGTTGCCGATCACGCCATAGTAGTTCCAATGCCCTCGCAACTTACGCTTGAGGGTGGCGAGGAGTTCGCCAATCTACCGGGTAGTTCGCGCAAATAGGCCTCGGTGATCGGATCACTCGGCGCCATCTGGCTAGGTTTGAAAATGTGTGGCCAGTAATCCCCGACGTTCACGTACGTCGTCAAGAATCATAAGTTCCGGCTTGAGATCAAAGCTGGCACGGCAGTTGCTTTTGCTGCTTATAAATGAGCAATGACAAGCTAAACTTACTCGCCGTCAAGAATCCCAGCATCCGAACTCTGCACCTTACATGGGTCGCCTTTTTTATCACTTTCTTAGTGTGGTTTAACCACTCAGCCTTGGGCGCAGTCATCGTCACAGACTTTGGTCTGTCCACCGCACAGTGGAAAGCCCTTCTACTGCTCAATGTAGCCCTAACCATACCGGCTCGGATCATCGTCGGAATGCTGGTGGATAAATACGGGCCACGACTTGTCTTCAGCGTGCTCTTGATCGCCTCCAGTGTGCTCTGCACCTTTTTTGCACTCGCTCAAACTTATGAACAACTCGCCCTAACAAGATTCTTAATGGGCTTCATAGGCGCTGGTTTTGTGATCGGCATACGCATGGTCGGCGAATGGTTCCCAGCCAAGCAAGTGGGACTCGCAGAAGGCGTCTACGGTGGCTGGGGCAACTTCGGTTCAGCGGCCGCGGCATTTGCCCTCCCCGGACTGGCCTTGGCCTGTGGCGGCGAAAATGGCTGGCGCTACGCCCTCCTAACAACAGGAGCCATCGCCCTGGTCTATGGAGTCATCTACTACCGCCTGGCACGTAACACCCCCAAAGGTTCAACCTATTTTAAACCCAAGAAAACAGGGGGCCTGGAAGTGAGTAGCAAACGCGATTTCATCTTCCTCCTGGCGATGACCATCCCGATGTATCTCGCACTAGCTTTGCTGGCATGGAAACTCTCTCCTGGTGGCGTCGGAATCCTGAGCCAAGGCGCAGTCTACGTTGTTTACGCCATCCTCGTTGCCTTGTATCTCTTTCAGGCATCGCAGTTCTATCGCGTCAACAAAGACATGCTCAAGGATGGTGTGCCGGAGATGTTCCGATACAAGTTCCGTCAGGTAGCGATTCTCGATATCAACTACTTTGTTACCTTTGGTTCCGAACTCGCTGTCATTTCGATGCTCCCCATGTTTTTCATGGAAACCTTCGTCCTGAATCCGGTTGTGGCTGGTCTGTTAGCGTCTGGTTTTTCTTTCATGAACCTGCTAGCACGCCCTGCAGGCGGACTGATCAGCGATAGCTTCGGGCGCCGCAAAAGCATGCTGCTCATCCTACTAGGGCTGGCCGTCGGCTACCTGACGATGAGCCAAATTTCAGGCACCTGGCCTGTCGCCATGGCCGTGTTGGCGACGATGGCATGCGCCTTCTTTGTGCAATCCGGTTCAGGTGCCGTCTTTGCCATGGTCCCCCTAGTCAAACGTCGCATGACAGGCCAGATCGCAGGCATGACTGGTGCCTATGGTAACGTCGGTGCCGTGGTATTTCTGACGGTCTACTCCTTTGTCGATGCCTCCACATTCTTCATGGTCATCGCTGGTTCAAGCGTCATTTCGTTTGCCGCATCCATGTTTCTCAAAGAACCCGCAGGACACACCGCCGAGGTTATGGATGACGGTACTGTGGAGTTGATCGACGTGGCGTAATTGATACATGAACGCAACTTGGAAAAAAGTAGGCACCATTCACGACTTCCCCGAAGACATGGGCAGCTGTGTCAAACTCGCCGAGCAACAAATCGCCATCTTTCGAATCGCAAGCACCAGCGAAGACGAGCAATGGTTTGCCGTGCAAAATATCAACCCCTACAACCAACGTATGGTGCTCTCCCGCGGTATCGTTGGCAGCAGCGAACACGGACCCAAGCTTGCCTGCCCGCTGCACAAAAACCCGTTCTCCCTCAAAGACGGCAAACACCTCGACGAAGGTGAACTTCCCGACCTCCAAACCTACCCAATCAAAGTAGAAAACGACGAGGTATTTTTGAAGGTTGCCTAAGCTGACTGCCTCCTTAACATAAGTCCTCTAGGACATATAAGACTTATTCCGTGCACTTCTCAAACACTTTAAAAATCAGCGTTGGTCAAGCGACTGAGGCCGGTGTTAAACCTGTCAACGAAGACTGCGTAGGAATACGTATCCCCGACGACTCGTTGTTAGTGACCAAAGGTATCGCCGCCGTCATCTCCGATGGTGTCAGCGCAGCCAGTGCTGCGTTAGAGGCTGCCGAGATGTGCGTGCAAGGCTTTCTCACCGACTACTACAGCACCCCGGAATCCTGGCAGGTCAAAACCTCAGGGCAACGGATCATCACCTCTCTCAACTCCTGGCTCACCAGCCAGAGCCGCAGCAAGTTTCGCGGAGAACACAAAGGCTACGTCTCCACGTTTACCGCCATTGTTTTCAAATCCCGCACCTCCCATATTTTTCACGTCGGCGATACCAGGATTGGGCGTATTCGCAACGGAGAATTTGACGCCCTCACCAACGACCACTCCACCCGCGTTTCCAAGGACACCTGCTATCTCACCCGCGCCATGGGTCTTGGACTAGAGCTCAAAGTCGACTACTCGAAAACCGAACTTGAAGTCGGTGATACCTACATCCTCAGCAGCGATGGCATCCACGATTATGTGAGTCCGGAAGAAATCACCAAGATCATTGAAGCCACCCAACCTGACGATCTTGACCAGGCGGCCAACAGAATACTCCAACTGGCATTAGAAAACAACAGCCCAGACAATCTTAGCTGCGTGATCATCCGCCTGGATCAATTGCCCGATGGCGATCAGGACGAAGTCCACCGCCGCCTAGCAGCCCGTCCATTCCTCCCGGATCTCGACCCCGGTATGACCATCGACGGACTCCGTGTTGAAAGCGTGCTCAGCGCCAGCAAAAGTAGCCAGCTCTACCTCGTCCGCGATGTTGACACCGATCAGCAGATGGTAATGAAAACACCCTCGGTGAACTTTGAAGACGACCCAGCTTACATCGAGCGATTTCTCATGGAGGAATGGATCGGCCGCCGGGTCGATCACCAGCATCTGGTTAAACTCCTGCGCGGCCGACCAGAAGCCCAGTTTCTCTATTTCCTGATCGAACATATCAAAGGCCAAAGCCTCGGGACCTGGATTCAGAACCACACCAAACAACCGGACATCCAGGAAGTGGTGCGCATCATCGGGCAAGTCATCGATGGAGTGCGAGCCCTACACCGGAAAGAAACCCTGCATCAGGACATCAAGCCAGACAACATCATGCTCGATGAAAAAGGTGAGGTGAAACTCATCGACTACGGCTCATGCCGGGTCGCCGCCATCCGGGAAATCGAAGTCCCCTACGAACGCCAATCTGCCTTAGGCACCGTCGACTTCAGCGCCCCGGAATACCGACTCGATATCGAGCCCAAAGCCAGCGCCGACCAATTTTCCATCGCCATGCTCGCCTACCACATGCTCACCGGCGGCAAAGAACCCTATGGGGCAAAATGGGAAAAAGCCACATCGATCCGCGACTTCAGCACGCTGGAATACACCCCGAGCTTCAAACACCAACCGATGGTCCCCCACTGGATGGACGGAGCCCTGAAAAAAGCCCTCAACTTACGCCCCGAATCCCGCTACCAAACCCTCTCCGAATTCCTCTACGACCTCAAACACCCGAACCCCGAGTTCATCGAAGCCCGCAACCTCCCGCTAATTGAGCGAGACCCTCTGCTTTTTTGGAAATGGCTCTCCGCCCTCCTCGCCGCCGCCCTGATCATCTCCCTCTGCTATCATTCGTAGCATTAGGAGTCTCGCCCATGGGAGTGCTGAGCCCCTGCTCGGCAGAACACGGTCTCAAATGATTCATCATTTATCACCTTAAGATAAATATGGTATATCTTCACCCGTGAAAGTAAGCGAGCAAACTCTTTTGGAACATGATCAGCACCCGTTGATTTTGCAGCGCTGGCTTTTTCTTGCTGACATATGCTAGGAATTTGCTTTTTTAACGTATAGCTCAACCGCCGCTGGGGCAAACGTGACCAACCTCAAACGGTCTTCACTGTGAAATCTTCGTGCAGTCGAGAGCGGTTAACGGTCGGATGCAGCGACTTGTTAGCCCAAATTATTGAGCTAAAAAAATCTCCACCAAGGCTTTGATGGAAGCTGGCTTAATTTAAACTTCGCAGCCAAAATCGGGTAAAGATCATCTACCGTTTCTTCGTCCCACTCCTCTCCGCTAGGCTCATCAGGCCAGCAAGTCTTACTCTCGGGAATGGCACCTAGCTTCTCCTTTGCCAGATTGTAATGAACATATTGAAATCCTTCGTAGCAGGCATCAACTTCGTTGGTATATAATACCTCGCTTAGTGACTCGGGGTTAACGAGCACGGCTTCATACACGCTACGACCGTGTGATATCAAAGTCGCCCGAAAATCTGAAAAGGCATCATCGGAGCACCCCCCCTTCCACACAAAAACCGCCCCCCAAAGAGGCCACGTATATGCAGCCAATTCAGCTTCATCAAATCTGGCGATGTAATCCGTGAATTCATCGGGTTTCAGTGCATTAAGACGCTCC
>JAPKAJ010000175.1 GCA_028825345.1 Arenicellales bacterium
GATCAGCCATGATATGTCCTCAATAAACCAGCCACTTCGGGCGTTTCGCTGAGATGACCACCGTAGATACACCAAATAGATTCAGACCGCCCATCAAGCGGCCGTGTTCAATTTTTACACAATAATCCATCACCACGCCGAGCCCGCCCTGACGGGCAACATCGGCAGCTTCATCGTTGATAAGCCCCAATTGCAGCCAGAAGATCTTTGCACCGATTGCGACAGCACTATGCGCCAGTGGTGGCGCCAGTTCGGCACGCTGAAACACATCCACTATGTCAATATTGATATCGTCTGGAATATCTTCCAGCGAGGGGTAGCAACGCTCTCCAAGTATCTCCTTGTAGTTCGGGTTAACCGGAATAATCCGGTAGCCATGGTCTTGCATGTACTTCGCTGCAAAATAGCTTGGGCGCCACCAGTTGGCCGATAAACCGACAACCGCGATGACTTGACTCGCGCCTAAGATTCTACGCAACGTCTCAATATCGGTACTCACTCAACTTCTCCTGTTTTTCGGCCACTCGTATGTCGCAACGGTCAAAAACAGCTTCACGTTTTTCTGAGATCGGCCTGGAATTTTCTCGACAACTCATAGCTCGATGTGGTTATTTCCTATCTTCAGATAGATGAGGCGTCAGAAAAAGTTTAACACCCAAATGCTTTGGCGTTGTATTTGCTGACAAAAGACTGTCGACCCGCGCAACCCGGCCAACACCAAGGGTCAGCAATACGGCGGATACCGCCCGGCCAGGGTGGCCGCTATCGAATCGAACAGAATTCCCCGGCGTCAGGATTTGTTAATTAAGTGGGCAGGAGTGGGCTATTGTGGGCTTTTGACCACTTCTAGTCGAAATAGTTGGTATCCGAAAATTTCAAGGGATACAAACATTTGAATTTCCTCTTTTTTCAATCTTATTTTACCGATTTTCTTGACTTTATGGGACATTGCCCATACTTGGTTTGTTTTTTTTTACTTTTTAAAAAACTATTTACAAGATGCCAATTATTCACTAATGTTCAACCTAATGTTCAACAGATGTGCGCCCAGGGGCTAGTGATCAGAACTGTTCCAGCAACAGCATGACATTTACGAGGGAAAATCAGTGCAGACACAAGACGCGTCAGGCCCGCAGGAATCTATCCGAAGACTATTAAGTGAAATCGAAGATTTCTGCCGCTCTAGCGATATGGCCGAAAGTACATTTGGCCGTCAAGCTGTCAACGATGGAAAACTCTGTCAACGCCTGCGCACCGGCAAAGGTATAACTCTGAACACTGTACAGAAAATACAGACTTTTATACATCGCAACGGCTCAGCTGTAAACCCGCTTAACCTGTCCCCTGGTCCACGAACCTACACCATAGGTTCGACCATCAACGGTGATGTCTGGACTAAGACACGACAACAAGCCAAGGCTGCGCAAGTGCAGACGTCGGCACCTAGTCAGTCCGATTCTTCGAAAAGACGCCCGTTTCGCTTTTACGATAACCGGCAAAAATATCTGGGGTTCGTCAATACCTGCGATGAGAAATGGAAGGTTGCAGAGCGCGCTGCACATGAATTGCTACATGTCCAACCGGTGCCTCCGGCATTGCGCCTTTTCGACGCCGGGGTGGGCGATGGATCTGTTCTGAGTTATCTGTTGCGGGCTACTCACCAGAAATTTCCAACAATTCCGTTTTTCGTAGTCGGTAAAGAAATCAGCCTCGAAGATGTCAGGCTCTGTCTTGATAATCTTCCGGATCGATTCGCCGAACACCCTGCAAGTGTTATCTGTATCACCAACTTGTTTTACAACGAAGCTCCGTGGCTGATGCCGGGCAACATGGCGGCTGCTGCAGCATTGAACTGGCATGAGATTTCTCTGCAGGGCTCCTCAGCACAGGAATACGGCGAGCAGTTGCGGGCCATTGACAATATTCTGGTAGATGGCTGGGAAGTAAAGGTCAGCGAGAAGACCGGAAATCCACGCTATGTTCGGCCCTCGGTACTGGTAATCTTTCGGGAAGATAACCGCTTTCTTCTGGATTCAGTCATACCACGCCGCGGCCAGGTCTCAGGCGACTACGACTTAATCGTCGCAGCCCAGCCCTGGCGCGCCCGCATGAGCGCTCAGTTCAAGGTTGAAAAGGTCCTCGCACCACTGATTCGCAGTCTGGGGCCTGGTGGCCGTCTGCTGGCTGTGCAATCGGCAGGTCAAGATCCTGGGATGGAGTTGGTCAACTTGATCTGGCCTGATGAGAATCCTTTTCAGGTCAATCGACATGATCTACTTAAAGTACTCAAAGACAAATTGGGCCGTGCAGCTGCCAACTACAACTTTAACGCCGGCTCGGACAACAAATCGATACTGCGCTATGAAATGAAAACCCTGCCTACGGAGATCGCTGAGAGCATTGGCACCTCCACACTATTTGCAGCCTGGAACGCATCAACTTACGTCGCACAAATCGAGGATGACCGGCTTCAACCAGCTGTTGCTTCGGGCGCGTATCTTGAGGCTACGCAACAGATTTTGCATAAACACAATGGTCTGTGGTTTAACGATGAAACTTTTGTCGTCTCCCGGCGGCGCAATTCTCTGTCGCACGGTTCAGTACAATCTTCTGTTAATAAAAGCGTTTCTTCTTCGGCCATAGGTGACAACCCTGGAAAATCCTGATTATGAAAGATAACTACTATTTTGATAACGCGGCCACTACGCTGCCAAAGCCTGAGCCGGTATATCAGTTTATGGATCAATTCTTCCGTAGTCACGGGGTTAACCCGGGTCGGTCGGGGCACGAGTTAGCAGTAGAGGCCGAAATGATGATCATCGAGACCCGGCGCCTGTTGGGCGCATTTTTTGGGTTTGGTGGCGACCCGGCCCGAGTGATCTTTTCACAAAATGCCACAGACTCGATGAACGCCGCCCTTTCAGGCATCTTGAATCCGGGCGACCATATGATTATCACCCGCATGGAGCACAACTGTGTGCTCCGTCCCGCCAATCACTTTGAACGCGATCACGATATTTCGGTGACGCGGATCGGTGCTGATAGCACCGGTTTTGTCGATCCAGAAGAGATTCGCCGGAGCATTCAGCCCAATACCCGTGTGGTGGTCGTCAATCATGCATCCAATGTCACAGGCTCCCTTCAAGATGCCGCCGCTATTGGCAAAGTTGTCCGTGAAACTGATGCGCTGTTCATACTGGACACTTGCCAGACCGCTGGTGTCGTTCCGATTGCGATGGATGAATGGGGCATCGATGTACTGGTATATACAGGTCACAAGGGGCTTTTTGGACCCATGGGTATCGGCGGTATGATTGTTGGCGAAAATATCGAGATTCGCCCGCCGCGTACGGGCGGTACTGGGGTAAATTCGATTTCCCCTTTTCAGCCGGAACAATACCCCTATCGGATGGAAAGCGGCACTCATTGTCTGCCGGGCATTGCCGGCCTAAACGCTGCACAGAAATGGTTTGCCGAGCTGGGTAGATCACACGGGGCCGATAGCTCTGGTTCCCACGGCGAGATCTGCGCTGCCGCACTGGCCCATGTACACGAAACCGAAACCAGTGCAACCCAGCACCTCATTGACGCCTTCAGTGCGATCGATAGCGTAAAGATCTACGGCCCGGGGCCAGGACAACCTCGAGTTTCAACCCTATCGATCAACATCGGCAAACTGCCTGCGGACCAGGTGGGAGCTATGCTCGATGCCGACCACGCAGTTTGTGTCCGACCGGGGCTGCACTGTGCGCCCGATGTGCATGAACTCTTAGGAACCGTCTCGCAAAACGGAACAGTACGGTTCGCGCCCGGGTACTTTACCGACTCAGAAGACCTGCAACAGGCTGTAGAAGCGGTGCGATCAATCGTAGAAGACTAACGAGCGATAACCCTGATTATTTTGTGCCCGCTTAGACGCCGTGTGGCGGCAACACTGAGCTGAATCAAAAACGTTATTGGAATCACGAAGCAGGATTACTTAATGAAAGCAGTTGACAGCATTATCGACCTCGTGGGGGGTACCCCCCTGGTACGGTTGAACAACATCGTCGAGCCGGGCATGGCGACGGTGTACGCAAAGATGGAAAACCTGAATCCATCAGGATCTGTAAAGGATCGCATGGCGATCAACATGGTAAAGCGGGCTGAAGAAGCGGGACTGCTCAAACCAGGGGGTACCCTGGTCGAGAGCACCTCGGGCAATACCGGGCTGGGCCTGGCAATGGCAGCTGCCGTTAAGGGCTACCGCTGCGTCTTTACTATTCCTGACAAGATGAGTCAGGAAAAAATTGACATGCTCAAATCCTACGGCGCCGAGGTGATTGTCACAGCGACCGATCTGGATCACAATCATCCAGACAGTTATGTTGAAGTCGCAAAGCGTGTCGCGCGAGAAACCCCAGATGCTTTCTATACAGACCAGTACTCAAACCCGCACAATCCTGAAGCCCACTACCTCACCACAGGCCCGGAGATCTGGGAAGCGACAGACGGCGAAATCGATTCTTTCGTCGCAGGCCTTGGTACCGGGGGAACCATATCCGGCACTGGAAAGTATCTGAAAGAAAAAGCGGGCGAGGCTGGGCGAACGGTCCGCGTAGTCGGGCCGGACCCTTACGGCAGCATCTATAAAGAAGCCCACGAAAAAGGCGAGTGGAGCACTCCGTCGCTATACCGTGTCGAAGGTATCGGTCACGACTTTATGGTAGATACCCTGGATTTTTCAGTTGTGGATGAGGTCATCAATGTGAGTGACCGCGATTCGTTTCTGATGGCGAGACGTCTCGCCCGCCAGGAAGGCATTTTATCAGGTGGCTCAACCGGCACCGTATTCTTCGGCGCCCTGGAAGAAGCTCGAAAACTCGGCCCGGGCAAGATCGTTGTGGCGATCGTCTGTGACTCGGGGGATCGTTATATCAGCAAGTGCTTCAACGATGAATGGATGCGCGATATGGGCTATTTGGGCCCTGGTGTGCACCTGGGGACGGTACAGGAATTGCTCGACTTTCAGCAGCAGGAAATCGCCTTCGCTGACCCGGACGAAGCGCTGAAAGATGTCATCGCACGTATGGCGAACACCGGTATCTCACAAAT
>JAPKAJ010000176.1 GCA_028825345.1 Arenicellales bacterium
GCGCTAGACCCCGTTTTATAAATTTAACTTTCTCTAGGGGCAACTTATCCAATAATGCGCCTTTCTGGGACTATTAACAACCCTGGCAACTGATCCCGCTCCTTTGACTCAATGTAAATAAAAGCTATGCGCTCTAACTCGTTAATTTTCTTATTTTTTACCCGCAAAGCTCCCAGATGACTGATGACGGATGACTCCTAGAACATACCCTTGATCCGGCAATCCTCGCACAAACTAAGCCGCCGCAGTCCTTCTCCTGCAAACATACGATGTCCGTCCAGTTTTTCCTCCATCTTGCGAATCATGCTCAGGGTTGTAAAAGGTTTCTTGCAGTCCAGGCATTCAAAAGGGGCTTCTTCGTTAAGCACCCGACGTTCCATTCGTGCGTTGGAGTCAGTTAACAACCGAGGTATCAGCTCTATAGCCTGTTCCGGGCACGCCTGCGCGCAAAGGCTACACTGAACACAATTCCACTCGATAAACGAAAGACAAGGTCGGTCCTTGTTATCCAGGATGGCGCCAGTGGGGCACACGGAGACGCAACCCATACACATGGTGCATTTTTCATCATCTACTTGAATCTCGCCAAACGGCGAGCCGCTCGGCATGGCGATCTCGGTAGGCAGGTCAGCAGCCTGTCCAATCAGGTGATCAATAGCGGCTCGCACCACCGCACGTTTTTCATCCATCCCGCCGAAGGTTGCGTATTTTGCGTTGGGTGATGCTTCGGTAGTGATATCGGATAGTCTTCCAATCAGTTTCTGATTAGTCACCGAATCAACCAACAGCTCATTCCAGCCCAGGCCAAAAAGAAATGCGTTCACCTGACCTATTTGATCGGTAATTGAAGAGACAACGCTCGCTGGGGTCTTAGCTGTAGTCATCACCGTAACCGAACTTGCGCCATATGCCATAGCAGACAACCAGATCTCTGGACCGGTACTACCCGCTTCCTCGATCTTCCAGGGGATCACATGGTCGGGCAACTGGGCCACTCTGGCTGCCACTTCTGGCCCACCATTTTCACCATCAAAAAAAAGTAGCCCCGGGTCTATTCCAGTTTCTTTACGATAAGTGGTAATAGCGCGACGGATACTGTCGAGCGTATCTGTACGGCCCGGGTAGGCATAAGCCAGCGCTCCGGTAGGGCAAGCCGCAGCACACGAACCCATGCCGTGACATAGATGTGGCTCTACCTCGATCTTCTCGCCAATGGTGATAATGGCATCTGCAGGACAAACCTCAAGACAGCGCCGGCAGCCGGTGATGCCCCGTGAGCCGTGGGCACAAATATCCGGGTCGTATAACACGTACCGAGGCTTTTCAAACTGGCCTGTAAGTCCCGCGATTTCCTGGCAGGCCTGATCGAGGGCTTCGCTGTCGCCCCGCGGCGCAAAATACCCGGGCGGCAGGATCTCGTTTGCCAACATTGGCTCGCGGGAAAGATCCAGAACGATATCAAGATATCCGCCAGACAAATCCAGAGCCTTTGCAAGATCCACCTCGCCGTCCTCCCGCGCCACGACAATGCTGAACTTTCCTAAATATCCGGCGACAGCTTTGGGCTGGCCATAAATGATGGGTACCGGCCTTCCAGCAACTTCCCGTGTTTCGGTGCCGCCCGATTCACCGCCCTGGGTTGCAAGGATTAAACAGCCTGGGATATCAGGTAACTCCTCGACTACAGCCAGTGCAAAGGGTAGCGGACCTATCAGAGCGACAATGCCGCTGGAGTTAAAAGAAACCAGTGACGTGGGCGTAGCATCGCTCTGTAATGCGGTGGTGAGGGCGCGCAAACGGGCTTTTTGTTGGGAAGATTCGTCAGGCAAACTAAATCCCAAAAAACTGCCAACCTGCTCTACAGAAATAACACTCATGAAATGTTCTCGTTGTTCTTGGGGTTCTCGTTGTCCTTGGAGTTCTTGGGGTTCTGACTCGAATCATCATCGATCGGCTGTTCCACTAATGCCACTTTTTCATCAGTCCCGTCAAGGTCAGGTTGCGCACGCTCTGACTCAGCATCACTGGAATGTTCGACCAAATCATTGTCTGTGGTATCCGTGTCATGAGCTTTCTCATCGCTTGGCACGTCCTCATCGCCTTCATCTTTCTCAGAGATTGCTGTTAGCGCACCGTCGGAATCTTTATTTTTCTGGGCCAAAGCCTCTTTGGCTTTGCGCTCGAGCATCTCTTCACGATGCCGCATATCTGCTGTAATGATGTCGCCTAAAGGCTTAAAGATGGTGAAATCCTCATCGTAGTCATCTAAGCCATCGCGGATATTAAAACCAGCGCCGTGAAACAGTTGGCGCAGCGCAACCTTGCGTAGTTTTTCGCTTACCTCGGGTGAAAGAAAGTCGCTGTAGCTATCGTCTTCGCCCAAAGTCTCTAATGGCGGCATATCATCGTCCGTCAACGCAGGCGCTTCCTCTTCTTCGATAACTACCGGCAACTGATCCTCTTGCGCAGCACCTTCACTGATAGTCAGTTGGTCCGTTTCCTCTTGCTGTAAGGCCTTGCGCCGTGACCAGCGGCTAAAAAAATCACTGCGGGGCTCGCTCATACTCTTCTATACCCTGGTATCGCCATGCTCAGCGTCCCACCGGGTCGCGTAACGGTTTCCAGCTTTCATCTGCCCACTTTTGCCTTGTTCGTTTTTTCCTTTGTTCGGGCTGATAGTTTTCGAGCACCCAGGCCTCGACCCATTCATAGACGGGAGGTGGAATCGGCAGATCAAACACCGGTGCATCTACCTCAATATACGAGGCCATCTCATCGTAGCTTAGGGTTACCAGCAGTGGGTGCAACTCATCGTCTTCTTCTTGCTCGCACACCACAAAAACACTCGGATGATCCCCGGACAGGTTAGCGTAGTAACTCTCGGCTTCATCGGCAAAGAGTTCAATACCTTAGCCTGTGTAAAGAAATTGCTCGGCCTGGTCACTTTGATAGATACTGGAACGCTCGACCCCGGCTTCACTTTTCGCGGCAGGAATCACACCAATAGCTGACCAACTCTCTGTCATCCAGGCCTTGTCCGGATAATGCTTAACCTCAATGATTATCGAAACTGGGTATCGTGTGGTCATTAAGAAATGGGGGTTGCCTGTAGCGTCACAACCGTTCACTATAACTGCCCACGCCGCCCTAACTCAATTTATCCGTCGTAAAACCATGACCGTCACAAGGAAAACCACAGACACTATGTATCGCCCTGTCATGTCTGACGAGGGACTTGATCCCACGCATCCTGTAAGCGCCCGTGATGAATTTGGAAACTCGCGGGATCTCAACATTGCAGGGGAATTCCCACTGACGATAAAAGTCGATAACGCTGAAGTCGTCACGCTGATGACCTTGGGCACTTACCCAGAAAAACTCACCCTCGGTTATCTACGCAACCAGAGATTGCTCGAAGATATCAACGAGGTAGCGCAAGTAAAAGTGGATTGGGAGCGCGAGACGGTTGATGTTTCGACCGTACATGGTGACGGCATTGTCGATCTGCATGAAAAAATCTCCAAACGGATCGTTACCAGTGGCTGCGGGCAAGGTACCATTTTCAGTTGCACCCTGGACAAACTGTATGACACACGCCTGCCACGGGTCCCAATTCGCCAATCAACGATTTACGCTCTACTAAAGACAATCACCAGCTATAACGAGATCTACCGTGCTGCCGGAGCAGTGCACGGCTGCGCACTGTGCGATGATGACCAGATCCTATACTTTGTCGAGGATGTGGGGCGGCACAATGCCACCGACACGATCGCAGGAGAAATGTGGCTTGAAGGCATATCTGGAAACGACAAGCTTTTTTACACTACTGGCAGGCTGACATCCGAGATCGTGATGAAGGCCGCTCACATGGGCATCCCAGTACTGATATCCCGGTCGGGTATCACTTACATGGGTTTAGAACTCGCGCAGGACCTGGGCGTTACGATGATTGCCCGGGCAAAAGGAAAACACTTTTTGGTCTATAACGGCGAGGACACCGTCCTATACGACCAGAAGCCCAAGCAGAAGATGCCCGTCGAAAACCCCAGTACGACCTGAACTGTTCAGGCCGGTACCGCCTGGTACCACCCGGCCGAATCGACCAAGGACACCTCGACCCCATACAATTCCGATAGGTTCTCCCCGCTGAGCACTTCATGCTTGGGGCCGTCAGCCCACACCCTACCTTTGTTAAGCAGAACTACCCTGGAGATTTCCGGCGGTATTTCATGAATATGGTGCGTTACTAAAATCAACGTATGGCCGGACGCAATCAACTGGCGCATCACCTGTAGATACTGAAAAGTCGCTGCAAGATCAAGGCCGCTGGTTGGCTCGTCAAGCACTAGATTAGGCGGATCATTCGCCAAAGCCCGCGCCATCAATAAACGCCGCTGTTGACCGGTAGACAGGGAGCCAAACGCACGCCGAGCAAGGTCTTCGATACCAAGCCTTGCGAGAATTTCTCTGGCCTGCAAACGCTGTTCGGGCTCCACTTGCTGATGGCCCCAAACCCCGACGCTGCTGAAAAACCCCGATAACACGACCTCCTCGCCACAAACCGTCGGCGAATACTGTTCGTGCAGGTCATTTGAGATAATCCCCAGCTGCTTGCGCAACGACCAGATATCCCCACGCTCTTGCCCCAGGATACGCACCACCGGAAACTCACGCCACAAAGGATATAACTCTCGAGTCAAAAGCTTAAGAAGGGTTGTCTTCCCGGCCCCATTTGGCCCAAGGATAGCGGTGCTTTCGTTTTGGGCTAACGTCAGATTGAAATCATCAAACACCCGGGTATTGCCCCGGTAAACCGTAGCAGCTGTAATCTCGATAAGGGGGGTGGGCATGTCGCTCACACGTGCCGCGACACCTGACGCGAGACTCGGCTCAAGCAAGTTTTATATCGTCTTCGATGGTGACATCCAGGTCGGTACCCGAGACCTGAAGTCTGGCTGACGCCTTCAAGGTTTCTACGCCTTCAAGGGATCCTTGGGCAATGCCATCTCGAATGGCTTTTTCGATCTCTCTTTGAGATTGTATTCCAACCTTCTTTAAAAATTTTCGTAGTTGAATATTAAA
>JAPKAJ010000177.1 GCA_028825345.1 Arenicellales bacterium
GAACTCGGTAAGCATTGCAGCCGAGCGCTATCATGCTGAGCTGGGCAGCGGACACGAGTTTGTCGAAGCCCGCCAACACGCATTCCAGGCGGCGATGAACCCGCTGATCAATTCCCTCTTAGCGGTTGGGCTGGTGTCTTTGCCTGGCATGATGACCGGGCAGGTTCTTTCAGGTGTATCGCCATTAATTGCTGCCCGTTACCAGATTCTGGTGATGTGTATGCTTTTTGGCGCTTCGGGAATTGGCACCGTCTGCTTTCTCTACTGGACCCAGCGGTTCGCTCTGCTTTTGCCAAGACCCGCGGATTAGGAGTGTTTTGCCGAGACCTGAAACCCTAGTGCACTGAAAAGTACGCCGCCACCAATCATCGTTGCCCAGGACGGGACTTCGCCAATGCCCACCCACGCCCATAACGGGGCCAATAACGGCTCGCCCAGCGCGAATATCGTCAATTGAACCGCAGGGACCGTTTGCGCGGCCAACGCAAATAGTACGCTGCCAATCCCCAATTGAACGATACCGAGTAAGGTGCACCAAAATGCCTCGACCAGGGGTATTGCCAGCCCCACTCCAGTAACAAAGCTCATTGACATCCCGACCAACGCACCGATCACACCCCCATAGAGGACTGCCGGTGTCATATCATGCATCTTACCTACCCTCAGGCTAACGGTATAAGCACCAAAAAACATAATACCAAGAATAGCGACTGCCACCCCTAAGGTGTCGCCTAACTGGAGTCTTCCGCCCACCATAATCGCGAGACCGACAACACCTAATGCAACACTGATCCAGCCACGGATCCCAACAGCCTCACTCAGAAACACGCGTCCCAATAGCGCCGCAAATATCGGCGCAGCAGCCATCACCAACACCGCCACCGCCACCGTGGTGTATTTGAGAGCAACGATGTTGCAGATCATCGCTCCACTTAGTAAAGCCCCAGCAAGTAATGCCTTCATTCCCCCAGAGCGAATAACAACGAGCGTCGAGTGGCGATAACGCAACAAGGTAAGCAATGCCACAAAAATCGCCAATGAACCACAGCGGTAGAAATTGATCTGCCATTCTGTTGCCTGCTCCAGGGACTTGACGATCACCCCTGCAAGGCTCCAAAAGATTGGCGCCACAATCGCAAAAACATAATGACGGTCCATTGGGGGTATTGTCCTGGTCTTAGCTCGCAGGTGAAGTTTTGGATACTGCGCCCACCTTAAACCGGCGATACCGATCGGGCAACCCGCCATTAGTCTTTAAATCCAGCGGCAGGCAAGCCCAATGACGCGCGGGTCCAGTGTTACTTCTGACAGCCGCGCTAACATCTAGAGCGCGTTTGGCCACCTTCTGAGAAATTTGCAATTGGTCGTAATACTGACCGAGAGGTAACGACAAAAGTCTTGCTCCAATCAACTTGGCTTAAGGCTTATCATAAGAACTCCAGTCACTAAATCGGCCATCTTGGCGAGGATCATCCACTCAACCCCAGGCCTTAGGCAGCTGAAGGCTTGATCCCGCTCCTCGACCCAGTCAACTACCTGCCCTTGAAATTTGGCGCACGTTTTTCCAGAAATGCAGCTACGCCTTCGGCGTAATCCCCCCCTCGCCCCGCCTCTCGTTGCAGATCTCGCTCCAGGTCAAGTTGCTGGTCAAGCTCGTTAGTCAATGCGGCATGAATGGCCCTTTTAGTCATAGCAAGACTCGCGGTCGGACCGGTTGCAAACTGTTGGGCGAGTTTTCGCGCTTCTGTTAAAAGACTCTCGTCATCAAATACCTGCCAAATTAAACCCCAACTTGCGGCTTGCTCGGCGGAGATTGGCACGCCGGTGAGCATGAGGGCTTTTGCGCGCGCTTCCCCAATCAGATGGGTCACAGTCCAGGTTCCGCCGCAATCCGGAATTAATCCAATTTTACAAAAGGCTTGAATAAATTTTGCCCCTCGGGAGGCAACAACCAGATCGCATGCAAAGGCAATATTTGCACCAGCACCGGCAGCGACCCCATTCACGGCACAGATAACCGGTTTTTCCAATGACCGGATTAAGCGGATCAGAGGGTTATAAAATTGCTCAATCGACGCACCCAGGTCTCGTGGCTTATCGCCCGGTGCAGAATCAGGGTCGCCAAGATCTTGCCCAGCGCAAAAACCCCGGCCCGCGCCCGTTAATAATACAACCCGGCAAGCGTGGGTATCTGCCGCCTTTTCGAGTGCCGACCGCAACGCTTTGTGTAACTCCGGTGTAAAAGCATTAAGTCTTTCAGGTCGGTTCAGGGTTAATTCCAGACACCCATCAATGAACTCTTCTTTCAAAACATTTTGTTCCATTTGATTGGACCATTAAAAGTTGTAATTTCAAACCTATCGTAATCTTAAGGAGGTGTCGGGGCAACCAAACAAAAGAC
Source organism: Arenicellales bacterium (assembly GCA_028825345.1). Lineage (GTDB taxonomy): Bacteria > Pseudomonadota > Gammaproteobacteria > Arenicellales > UBA868 > UBA868. The sequence goes on from JAPKAJ010000177.1 coordinate 2,402, forward strand.
CCGTCTTTCGCCGCCACAGGCAACTTCGTTCAGCCAGCAAAAAATATGAACGTTTCCACTGGAGATGGCAGCTTCACCCCCCAAGAGTGATCATTGTCTTGGGCGCCCTGAGACACTTAAAGACCCCGGTAACGTGACAAACGAGACCAGTAGAGTAAGGGGTTCCTGTCAATCAAAGTGACACAGGTTATTTGTTTTAATATAATATTCTGTAACAGATTAGTTTAAACCGTATCACGAGGGTGGCGTTGATGGCCGGTCACGAGTTGCCAAATTCTCAATCGAAAGTTGATGACAAAGAGCTGGAGCAGCAGTTTTTGGCCAAGATCGCCGAAGAAATCAAGATCGAGCCCAAAGACTGGATGCCCGAGGGTTATCGCAAGACGCTGATCCGTCAGATAGCTCAGCACGCCCATTCTGAAATCATTGGCATGCAGCCTGAAGGAAACTGGATTACCCGGGCTCCGACACTTGAACGAAAGATTGGTCTGCTGGCCAAGGTACAAGACGAGTGTGGTCATGGAATGTATCTTTACAGTGCTGCCGAAACACTGGGGATTGGGCGCGAAGAACTGCTTGACAGACTGCACGACGGGCAGATGAAGTACTCGAACATATTCAACTACCCCACACTGACCTGGGCAGATATCGGAGCCATCGGCTGGCTGGTAGACGGCGCGGCGATTGTCAACCAGATCAGTCTATGCCGCACCTCCTATGGCCCGTATGCACGTGCCATGGTCCGAATATGCAAGGAGGAGAGTTTTCACCAACGGCAAGGCTACGCAATGATGGTCACTCTGGCAAAGGGAACCGCTAGTCAGATATCCATGGCCCAGGATGCCTTAAATCGGTGGTGGTGGCCGTCGTTGATGATGTTTGGCCCGCATGACAGCGAGTCATCCCATAGCAGTCAATCCATGGCCTGGAAAGTCAAACGCCAGAGCAACGATGAACTGCGTCAACGTTTCATCGACATTACGGTCCCCCAGGCGGACCATCTACAACTGACCATTCCGGATCCCAAGCTTAAGTGGAATGAAGCTCGCGGCCACTACGATTTTGGTGCCATAGACTGGGACGAGTTCTGGGCGGCCGTGAATGGTCCGGGACTGTGTGGCGATAAGAGAATGAAAACCCGAGTCAACGCCCATGAAAACGGCCAGTGGGTGCGCCAGGCTGCGCAAACTTATGCACGTAAACACTCTGGCAGTCACCGGGCAGCCTAATCCAATCCACCAGCTCTAAATCGCGGGAGATCTGACAATTATGAAAACGGAACCAGGCCAGTGGCCACTGTGGGAGGTCTTCGTACGGAGCAAACAGGGCCTCACCCACCAACACATCGGCAGTCTCTATGCGGCTGATGCCGCGATGGCGCTTGGAAACGCCCGGGATCTTTACACTCGGCGACAAGAAGGGGTGAGCATCTGGGTCGTGCCTTCTGGCGAAATCACAGCGTCATCGCCAGAGGATCAGGGTCCGTTTTTTGAACCAGCCAATGACAAGGTCTACCGGCATCCGACCTTTTACCCCGTTCCGGACGGTGTTGAGAACCTTTGAACAAAAGCTTGAATCTCGACCAGGCTCGTTTCCAGCTGCTTTTACGGCTGGGTGATAACGCCCTGATCCTCGGCCATCGGCTGTCTGAGTGGTCTGCAGACGCTCCGGCTTTGGAAGAAGATATTGCACTAACGAATGTTGCACTGGACCTTATCGGCCATGCCCGGCTGTGGCTTGCGGCCGCGGGTCAAGCTGAAGGTCAGGGTCGGTCTGAAGATGATCTGGCCTACCTGCGTGATGTTCGAGACTGGCGCAACCTGCACCTGGTGGAGCTACCCAACGGCGATTTCGCTCGAACCATGGTTCGACAGTTTTTTTTCGACAACTATCACCTGCTCCTTTTGGAGGGACTGGCTTGTGGGCGTGACACGGAGATTGCAGGTATTGCGGGCAAGGTAGTCAAGGAAGTGCGCTACCATTTGCGCCATAGTCGCAACTGGGTTATCCGTCTGGGCGACGGTACTGAGGAAAGCCATGCCCGCATGCAGCAGGCACTGGATGACTGCGCACCCTGCGTACCGGAGCTCTTCGAGGCTGACCAAATCTATCTTGATCTTGAAAGTCTCAGTATTGTGCCGGAAATCCGCTTGCTAAAGTCCGAGTGGGAACACCAGGTGAGTGGGGTTCTTGCTGAGGCAACGTTGCAGATGCCCGAGATTCTCAGCGCGCACTCGGGCGGACGGCAAGGACTGCACAGTGAATATCTGGGATACATTCTGGCTGAAATGCAGTTTCTACAGCGCGCCTACCCGGGAGCATCGTGGTGAGCGTAGCCTTGATGCCCATAACCACTCAGGCGCAAGTTCTCGAGTTGCTGGACTCAGTAGCCGATCCCGAGATACCGACCCTCAGCATCAGCGACCTTGGCATCATCCGTGATGTCGAAGTACATGGTACCGGCCAGGATATCCACGTGGTTATCACCATCACCCCTACCTATTCGGGTTGTCCCGCCACTTCGGTTATCGAAGCTGACATTCGAGATGTGATTGGGCGCGCCGGGATCCAAAACATCTCAATCAAAAACCGGTTGCAACCGGCCTGGACCACCGATTGGATCACCGACAGGGGTAGGCAACGCCTGCTTGAG
>JAPKAJ010000178.1 GCA_028825345.1 Arenicellales bacterium
CGGGTCGATCGTCTGATGTATTTTTTGTAAAGAGGGTGCTGCAATTGACGCACCACCAGAACCGTGATGGTTTTATCCATTTTTGCGCTCTCGACACTGCCCTGGACACTTCGGGCCTTCGCTGCAGGAGTAGTTGCTTTGTCGTCACTCATGATGTAATCCTGTTGATCTCGCTCATTTGAGTTTTGATTCGGGCGATCTGACGCCGCACAACCTTAAAACGCGAGGAATTTGTCAGTTGCCCTGTTCCGCGCTGCATACGCAGGTTAAATTGCTCTTTGCGAAGCTCAAGTAACTCAGTTTTGAGTTCTGTCGAATCCATATCTGTTGCTTTTTTATCTGCCATATCAGGCCGCCTGACGTTTCACAAATGATGTCGCCACTGGCAACTTGGCTCCGGCAAGCCGGAAGGCCTCACGGGCCAGGTCCTCTTCAACTCCCTGAATCTCGTAAAGCATGGTTCCCGGTTGCACGAGCGCGACCCAAAACTCCGGATTACCTTTACCCTTACCCATGCGGACTTCCAAGGGTTTTTTCGAAACCGGCTTATCGGGAAAAACCCGAATCCAGACACGCCCACCACGCTTGACGTGCCGGTTAATAGCACGCCTGGCTGCCTCAATCTGACGCGCCGTTAGGCGTCCGCGCCCAACACATTTCAAACCGAAATCGCCAAAACTGACGCGGCTACCCCGAACAGCCAGTCCGCGATTGCGCCCTTTTTGCTGTTTACGGAACTTAGTTCTTTTAGGTTGCAGCATTACAGTTCATCCTCAAGCCGAAGCCCTGGGCTGAGGTGTTTGAGAGACTTCCGTCTCTGCCGCCCCTGGCAAAATCTCGCCTTTGAAAACCCAAACTTTGACGCCGATCACACCGTAGGTGGTATGGGCTTCAGCGAAACCGTAATCGACATCAGCTCGCAACGTGTGCAGCGGCACGCGACCTTCGCGGTACCATTCTGAGCGCGCTATTTCGGCGCCATTTAGGCGGCCGGCGACCATGACCTTTATTCCCTTAGCGCCGAGGCGCATTGTGTTTTGCACGGCACGTTTCATGGCGCGACGAAACATGATTCGTTTTTCCAGTTGCTGACAAACGTTCTCGGCGACTAAAAGGGCATCAAGCTCGGGCTTGCGTATCTCCTCGACTGCAATCTGTACGGGAACATTGTTGTTCAATCTCAGAACGTCCCGACGGAGTCTTTCGATATCCTCGCCTTTCTTACCAATGACAATTCCCGGTCGGCCGGTGTGGATGGTCACGTTCAAGTTTTCCCCAGCGCGGACAAGTTCAATCTTGCTGACAGCCGCATTGGCTAACCGTTTGCGAATGAACCGTCGAACCATCTGGTCAGCGACCAGGTTCCGGGAATAGGCCTTACCGGTGGCAAACCACTTTGCATCCCAGTCCCGGATGACTCCGAGGCGAAACCCATTCGGGTGAATCTTCTGGCCCATCTGTTAAGTACTCCCTGAGGCGCCATCACTGACGCTGACTGTGATATGACTGGTGCGCTTCATTATTGAGTTAGCCCGTCCTTTTGCCCGTGGCCGCCAACGTTTGGCAACCGGTCCCTCATCCACCATGATCTGGCTGACTCTCAACTCGTCAATATCTGCGCCCTGATTATGTTCTGCATTCGCGATTGCAGATTCAAGAACCTTGCGGATAGTTGTCGCAGCCTTGCGCGGGCTGAACTGGAGCAACTCCAATGCTTTGCCCACCGGCATCCGACGAACCTGATCAGCAACCAAACGTCCTTTCTGCGGCGAAAGTCGTACGAACCTGGCGATAGCTTTTACTTCCATAGCGCTTTCCTTTCCTTCGTTCTACTTGGCCTTGCGATCGGCGATGTGGCCACGGAATGTCCGCGTGACCGAGAACTCACCCAGCTTGTGGCCAACCATGTTCTCGGTAACGAGCACCGGCACATGCTGGCGACCGTTATGTACGGCGATCGTCAGGCCAACAAACTCAGGCATGATCATCGAGCGCCGCGACCAGGTTTTAATCGGCCGGCGCGACCCTTCTTTTTTGGCCTTAGAGATCTTCAACCAGAGGTTGTGATCCACAAAAGGACCTTTTTTTACCGATCGGGGCATATTTATTTCTTCCGTCTACGGATAATCATTGAACTGGTGCGTTTGTTACGACGGGTGCGAAACCCTTTAGTCGGTACGCCCCAGGGGCTGACTGGATGACGACCTCCCGAAGTGCGTCCTTCACCACCACCATGCGGGTGATCCACTGGGTTCATCGCGACCCCACGAACTGTTGGGCGAATTCCGCGCCAGCGTTTGGCTCCTGCCTTTCCGAGCTTGCGCAGAGAATTCTCAGAGTTGCCTACCTCGCCAATCGTAGCACGGCACTCAATGAATACTTTTCGCGTCTCGCCGGATCGCAGGCGCATCAGCGCGTACGTGCCCTCACGGCCTAAAAACTGAACAGAGGCCCCGGCGGAACGGGCCAACTGGGCTCCTTTGCCTGGTTTTAGCTCCACGCAATGCACGACTGTTCCCACGGGGATGTTTTTCAGTGGAAGCGTATTGCCCGTACGGATCGGCGCGTCGCCGCCGGAAAGTACGGAGTCGCCGGCACTTAAACCTTTGGGCGCAATAATGTAGCGGCGTTCCCCATCCGCATACAATAAAAGAGCGATATGAGCACTTCGGTTGGGGTCATATTCGAGACGCTCGACACGAGCCGGAATACCGTCCTTTGCGCGGACGAAATCAATCAAGCGATAATGGCGCTTGTGGCCACCGCCGCGGTGGCGTACGGTGATGCGGCCAGCACTATTGCGCCCGCTGATCGAGTTTTTTGGCTCAACCAATGAGGCGACAGGCTTGCCTTTATGTAACTCGCTCGAGACTACCCGAACCATGCCCCGACGGCCGGGGGAAGTCGGTTTTTGCTTAATAACTGACATGCTTGTTATCCTGTAAACACTCTAGCTGGCCAACCGGCTTAGGCGCCGCTACCCAGAAAATCAATATCGTGGCCTTGGGCCAGACGAACATAAGCTTTCTTCCAGTTCTTCTGTTTGCCTGGAGTGCTTCCAAAACGCTTCATTTTGCCGCGAACATTTATGACTTGAATCGCCTCAACAGATACGCTGAACTGTTGCTCTACCGCTTCACGAATTTCCGGCTTGGTGGCATTCGCCAAGACCTTAAAAACCACCTGGTTGGCAGTATCAGAAGCGAACGTACTCTTCTCGGAAATGATTGGCGACAATAACACCTGGTGAATTCGTTCCGGGTTCATTGCAATGCTTCCTCGACTTTACGTACCGCATCGACTGTGAATACCACGTTTTCGCTCCCGACCAGACTCACCGGATCCAATTGAGCGGCCTCCAATGTCTCAACGCTCACCAGGTTACGAGCCGAGAGCGTTACATTTGGGTTGTAGTCGGCTGTCACCAGCAAGGTCCTGCCAATCACACCCATCTGCCCGAGTGCCTCGGCCATGTGGGCCGTTTTCGGTTCGTCCAACTGGATCTCATCGCATATACGGACGCGTCCCTGCCGGATCAATTCTGAAAGGATTGAACGGATCGCGGCGCGATACATTTTTCGGTTAACCTTCTGTGCATAACTACGGGGTGTCGCGGCAAATGTCTGGCCGCCGCCACGCCATATCGGGCTACGGCTGGTGCCAGCTCGGGCGCGTCCAGTGCCTTTTTGGCGCCAGGGCTTGGCTCCACCACCACTGACGGCTGAGCGATTCTTTTGCGAACTGGTACCGGCACGGGCGCCGGCAAGATATGCCGAGACCACCTGATGCACCAGAGGCTCCTTGAAATCGACATTGAACACGGCGTCCGCCAGGCTGACCTGACGCTCGATTGAGCCATCCAATTTTACGACTGCGTGTTCCACGTTATGTTCCTTTTCCTTGTATTCCGTGCGAGATCTTCAGCTTGGGCTACCCAATAGAGGGCGCCTATGCGACTTTCACACCCTTAACCGAGGGTTGAATAATCAGATCAAAACCGCGGGGCCCAGGAACCGATCCACGAATCAGCACCAGGTTGCGCTCCGTATCTACCCGAACGACTTCTAGATTCTGTTGAGCCCGGGTAACGTTTCCCATATGCCCCGCCATTTTCTTGCCTTTGAACACCCGTCCAGGATCCTGGTTCTGACCAATTGACCCTGCCTTGCGATGAGCCTTCGAGTTTCCGTGGGTCGCCCGCCCGCCGGCGAAGTTATGACGACGAATGACGCCGGCAAATCCACGACCAATTGTCGTGCCGCGCACATCGACCTTTTGTCCAACCTCAAATAGGTCGACAGTCAGTTCAGCCCCGGCGATGTATTTTTCTGCCGTCTCAACATCGACTCGAAACTCCCAGAGTCCTCGTCCTGGCTCAGTGCCGGCTTTGGCAAAATGTCCGCGAAGCGGCTTGGTGACCCGAGTCGCCCGGCGTGACCCGGTAGTCGTCTGCAACGCTACATAGCCATCGGCCAGGTCGTTTTTAACCTGGGTCACCCGATTCGGCTCAACTTCGACAACCGTTACCGGTGTCGATACGCCGTCGTCATCAAACACACGGGTCATCCCAATTTTTTTTCCCACCAATCCTAAAGACATCGTGTCCTGCTCCTATCGAGTTCCAGCATCGCCTAGCCCAGCTTAATCTCAACATCAACCCCGGCAGCGAGGTCCAGTTTCATCAGCGCATCGACGGTTTTTTCGGTCGGCTCCACGATATCCAAAATACGCTTGTGGACACGAATCTCGAGTTGATCTCGGGAATCCTTGTATTTATGCGGGGAACGCAGAAGAGTAAAACGCTCAATTCGGGTCGGCAACGGAATTGGCCCGCGCACGACCGCACCAGTTCGCCGAGCCGTATCGACGATCTCTATCGCCGACCTGTCGATCATCCGGTGATCGTAGGCCTTCAGTCGAATCCTGATTTTTTGGTTGCTAACGTTAGCTGCCATGTGGGTAATATCCGTTAAGAGTCTGTGTTTACGTTATTCGATAATCTTCGACACCACACCGGCACCGACCGTTCGACCGCCTTCAC
>JAPKAJ010000013.1 GCA_028825345.1 Arenicellales bacterium
CGTATTAAACAGTGAATGAGCAATCTGGCAGGCCGCCATATTGACTTCGTCTTGGTTGGTTACTGCGAGCACCAGATCAGCGTCTCGCCCGCCAGCTTGTTCCAGTATGCTTGGATGAGAGGCGGCCCCGTGTAGGGTACGAATATCGAGTCGATCCTGGAGTCCTTCGAGTTTTTCATTGTCGATATCGACCAGAGTCACATCGTTGTCTTCGCGCGAGAGAATCTCCGCCATCGAGGTGCCGACTTGTCCTGCGCCCAGAATGATTATTTTCACGGGTACTGTTCCCTGCGGTTAACGAGTTTCATTGGCGATACTTTTCAGCCTTGGGGTTGATGCCCAGGCCTTTAAGTTTGCGGTAGAGATGTGTGCGCTCGAGTTCGGCCCGCCGCGCCAGTTCACTGATATTTCCACCGGTTTGGTGCAGATGGAATTCCAGGTAGTCACGCTCAAAACCTTCTCGCGCAGATCTAAGCGGCCGACCGAAATCCCGCCAGGCATTTTTTTCCTCGACTTCGTCAAGCGGAGTTGCGCTTTGGCTCATGACCTCACGAGTCTCTTCGGCCTCAATCTCCTGTGAGGTTGTTGTCAGCAGCATACGGTGAATAAAGTTGATCAACTCACGCACATTTCCTGGCCATGGACGGTTACGGAGGTAATTGATCGACGAGATGGAAAATCGACGAAAGGGTAGGCGTTGGTTCTCAGTAATTTGCTGAACGTAGTGATTGATCAGATCCGGAATATCCTCTCGATGTGCACGCAGGGGTGGAACCTGTATCGAAACCGTATTGATACGATAGAAAAGGTCTTCCCGTAGCAATTTGTCGGCCATTTTTTGTTCCAGAGCTTGGTTCGAAGTGGCCACGAGGCGGGTATTCAAGTCAAGTGGTGTTGTACCGCCCAAGCGAAAGAAACGGCCACCTTCAAGGGCGTTGAGCAGTTTGGCCTGGGCATCGAGATTTAGATCACCGATCTCGTCAAGTACCAACGTGCCGCCGTTGGCCTGCTCCAGTTGTCCAGGACGAGTGACACCTTCGATTTCTGTTCCGAACAGGATAGCGCCGATGCTTTCAGCGGGCAGCGCGCCAAGATTCACTTCGATAAATGGTCCGCTGGAAAGTCTGCTGGCCTGATGCAATGCACGTGCCGCAACACCTTTGCCTGAGCCTGCTTCCCCGCGAATCATAACTGGCTGGTCGGTGGTTCCCACCCGGCTGATCAGTTGCTTTAGTTCAGCTAGAGATTCACTGTGGCCGATTAAACCGGCGGCAGGTTCGAGGCGTGTTCTCAATTGCAGATTTTCAGTTTGCAGACGCACGTTTTCAAGTGCTCGGGCTACGGTAACCAGTAGCTTGGCAGTGGACAGCGGTTTCTCCAAAAAATCATAGGCACCGACGCGAATGGCTTCGACCGCAGTTTCTACCGTGCCGTGGCCAGAGATCATGATGACTGGAGTTTGTAGTACGTCCGAATCCTTGCGCCATTCGCGAAGCAGGGCGATGCCGTCGGTGTCCGGCATCCAGATATCCAGCAGCACCAGGTCAGGGCGATCCTCGACATAGCACACGCGGGCCGTTGCCGCATCCTGGGCGGTTGTTACGGCGTACCCTTCGTCACTCAGGATATCGCTGACTACTTGCCGTATATCCGGTTCATCATCGACGACAAGAACAGTAAATGGGCTCATAGGGTTATTGTGCGTTTGAGGGCCCTGGGCATTACTGGCGTAGCGGGAGCGAAATTATAACGGTAGCCCCGCCGTTGGGCAGATTGGTCGCGCGGATATTGCCACCGTGCTCTTCGACAATCCGACGACAGATCGCCAGTCCCAGTCCGCTGCCTTTTTCCTTTGAGGTCACATAAGGCTCAAAGATTCGGTCAATGGTCTGCGGATCGAACCCCGGGCCATTATCATGGACCGTGAGGTTGATTCCTTGAGTGCTTTCGTTCAAGCGAGTACTGATGATGACTTCACCTGAATCACTCTCAAGGGCATCTTGTGCGTTGATAACGAGATTGTTCAGAACCTGACGCAAGGCGTTGGGGTCAGCCCGTGTCTGTCCCAGCGTGGTGTCCAGATCGGTCAGTAGTTTGATGGGTGTTGCTCCGGACCGGAAAAGCTCGACGGTGTCAGTGACTAACTGGTTGATATCGATCAGGAGCAATTGCAACGGCGCCGGCTGAGCGTACTCGGCAAAGGCATTGACCATAGTTTTCATCGCTTCGACCTGCTGCACGATGGTTCTAGTTGATCGATCCAGTGTTTCACGCTGTTCAGGAGCGACGACCGACAGGTATTTGTTGCGAATACGTTCAGCTGAGAGCTGTATTGGGGTCAGGGGGTTCTTGATCTCATGGGCGAGCCGGCGCGCCACTTCACCCCAGGCGGCGTCCCGCTGCGCCTTGAGTAATTCGGTTGCATCTTCGAAAACCACCACATATCCTGGGTCGACGCTTTCGGCATCCAGTCGAGTACCGCTGCAGATCAGAATATGTCGGCCGTTGGCACCAGTGACACTGATTTCACGCTGCCATTCCTTGGCCTGCTGTCTCATGCCATTTTCTACCGCACCCAACAGAGTAGTGGCCCCGGGCAGGGCATCGCGCAATTGGTTGATTCCGGTACCGATGAAGTTCTCCAGGTTCGCTTCAAGAATCCGTTCTGCTGCCGCGTTATAGGTGCGTAGGTGTTGTTGCCCATCAAACGAGAGCACTCCAGCCGAAAGATGTGTCAGTACGGTATTGAGGTAGGCATGCTCCGCTTCAGCTCTTTGCTGGCTTTCCAGGGCGACTTGCTGGGCGTTGCCAATTTCGCGGGTCATCCGGTTAAAGGAGTCAACGAGCACGCCGAGTTCGTCTCCGCTGTGGACCGGCAATTGTTTATTGTAATCGCCTCGGGCAACCGCCTGGGTGCCTTCGGCCAGGTCGCGAAGCGGCGCGACCAGTCTTTGGACAAGAACTATCGACGCCCATAGTGCGATCAGCAATGTCATGACGGTAATCAGTGTCAGCGTTAATACGAAGCTGACGGTCAGTGGGCCACGCAGGTATTTCAGTTTTTCATACTCTGTCGAAGCCGACTCTACGCTCTCTCCTAGGCGCGAATAACGCAGCGGCAATTGATGCAGTATCTGTAACACTCTTGCCGGCGTACTAACTCCAAGGCCAGGCACGGGTATCGCTACTCGGAGCATCAGTCCGCGGTCCTGGGTGGGCTCAAATTCAGCGAATATCTGGTCGCGACGGACTTTTCTCAGGACTTGCTTATCCGGCGCATCAGGCACCAGTGATATCGCCATCTTGCTGCTGGATGCCAGAATTCGGCCGCTGGCCGAATGTAGACTCATTTCCTCAAATGCTCCGGCTTCGCGAAGCCTGTCAAGCAGGTTGTACAGTTGAAACGACGAGGTAGTCGTTTCGATTAGCCGTGCGGCTTTATGTGCCTGCTGAATCACATCGAGTTTGGTTGCTTCCAGTGTGCTTCTTCCCAGGAGTAGTGCGTCGTCGAGAGCCTGTTCTATCTGGACATCAAACCACGAGTCGATGCTTCGACTCAGAAACTGGACTGCAAAATAATAGACCATCGCGAGCGGCACAACAGCGAGAATCACGAAGGTCCCGATAAAGCGAAGCGTCAGTCTGGACCCCAGAGTCCGATTGCGGAACTGGATAACGAGCCTGCGGATCTGGAAGAAGGTTAGGATTGCCAGAATGACAATTCCCACAACATTTAAAACGATGAGCGCCACGTAGTGGTCACCAAAAAGGTCATCGTTCTTCGCGCTCTGGCTGAGCAGAATAGATGCCACCAGCAGAACGATTGACAGGGCTAGCGTGAGCGCAAACCCCAGGGATCGATTCACCGGGTCTTGACCTTCCAGCGTCCCCAACTGCTGCGCAGTTGCCAATCCTTAAAAATAAGGGCAACCAGTTTCAAAGGTCCGGGCAGACTTTTGCGATCTAGCGAAACCTGCAGACGCATCGGCAGTTCATCGTTCTCATGGGCCCCCGCGGGCAAGTCAACTGTCTTTGCAAAGTGGCCTATGGCGCTCAGCGTTTCAGTCAGAGTAGGGAAATCATCGGTCGTCCCCGTCGCGACCTGGGTCAGGGTGTAACGGTTGGACAATGCATGGTGCTCCACGCGGAAGCGCTGCTCCCAGTTTGCTACCTTAAAGTACCATGATGCCAGGCTGGCCCGGTAAAGTCGGGTCTGCACCACTATGGTAAGCCCAATACCTTTGGACAGCGCTTGAGCAGGATCACCCGTGATCTTTAGGGTCAATCGTGCCGAGGTGCTGAGTAAGCCCCCAACCAGTTTCGATTGCCCCGAATTAACGGCGAATTGGGCGTGCGCGTGTATCGAAAAACCGGCAAGTAGCATTGCCAGCAGCAATGCTTGCAGCAGGCGGGTTGGCCGGGCGGCGCCGGAATTTGGCTGAAAAAACATAGAAGATGATTTTCGGGCTGGGCCGAATTATACGGTCTTGCCGATGTTCGTAGCCTTAATCCTTGAATAACGATGCAAAGTACAGGCCATCATGCTCTTCGTTGGGCAGAAACTGATTTCCCAGTTCAGTTGTCAGGGCGCCTGATACGGTCGGTTTTTCGGGTTTTTCTCCAGAGTGTTTACGGTGTAACTCAAGCAAGGGGCCGTCATTCTCTTGTGGCAGGACCGAGCAGGTAATGTAAAGCAATTGGCCACCCGGAGCGAGCAAAGGCCACAGCCGCGCTGCCATCTGTGCCTGGGTTCTTGTGTAGGTGATGATGTCCGAAGCTCGTCGATGGTGGCGGATATCAGGGTGTCGCCTCATGATTCCGGTCCCACTGCACGGTGCGTCCAATACGATTAGGTCAAATAATTGACCATCCCACCAGGTTTCGGGCTGTAGGACGTCGCCCGCGATGAGTTTCGCTGTCAAGCCGAGTCGAGTCAGGTTGTCACTGATCGCTTCTGTACGGCCTGGTCGATCAAGCGCGGTGAGCGATTTAATCTGCGGATACACCTCGAGCAGATGGGTGCATTTTCCGCCGGGCGCTGCGCAGGCGTCGAGGACCCGAGTCCCTTGAGCAGGCTGGCAAAATATTGGCGTCATTTGCGCCGCAGCATCCTGTATTGACACCTTGCCGGCTGCAAAGCCAGGAAGTTCAGCCACGGACACAGGTTTATCTAAAATGACACCCCAGGGGCTAAGTGTTGAGGCCTGTGCACTGAATCCTTGTTGCCGCAGCCACTCGAGGTATTCATCACGTGGCATCTGCAAAGTGTTAACCCGTAATGTCATGGGAGGTTTACGGTTTGCTGTCTCCAACACTTGGCTCCACTGATCGGGCCAGGCTTTGCGTATCGCATTCAGTAACCAGCGGGGAGTCGCAAAGAGTTCTTCATCACTGGCCGGTTCGGTACTGGTCTTAGCCCGTAAGTGAGAGCGTAATACGGCGTTTATCAGGCTGGTCGCTTTTGGAGCGCCGAGCAGTGCTGCGGCGTCGACAGTGCTGGCTGTCACCGCGTAATCGGGTTCGTCCAGGTGATCGTACTGGTAAAGCCCGCACACTAACAGCGATTCGAGTATTCGATCCCGGGCACGCAGTGGCCGATGTAATTGGCGCGACAAGACTCCTTGGTAGCGGTGCCACCAGCGCAGCGCACCCCAGGCGATTTCCCGTGTTTCGCTAATGCGACGCGCTGGGACGGTGTTCAGATGCTTCTTGGCTGCCATCTCCAAAGAGCGACCCTGGGCGACAACATCATGGACTATACGAGCGGCGACGGCACAAACTTCAGCGCTGGGCATGATCTGTCCCCCAGGCTGTGAAAATCGAGCCGGATTTGATAGGGTGACCATGGAGAAAGGCTCGGGTATCCAGCGCTTTACCGCCTGGACGCTGCAGTTCCAGTAGCTCAAGCGCTCCATTGCCGGTTTGCACCTGAATCAACCCATCTTGGGCGGCGAGAACCATGCCGGGATCTGCGCTAGTGCAGGACGGTTTCGCGCGAGCCCGTCGGATCAGGTAATCCATGTCGCCCAGCCGCGAGCGGGCCAGCGGCCAGGGATTGAAGGCTCGGATGCGTCGTTCCAACACCTCGGCGGGTGACCGCCAGTCAAGCCAGGTTTCGGCTCGGGTGAGTTGTTGTGCGTAACAGGCTCCGGTGGCAGCCTGCGGTGTGCCGATGACGGGCGTTTGATGTAGTCGAGCCAACAGGCCTCGAAGCGCTTGTGCACCCAGCGTTGCGAGGCGATTGTGCAAAGATCCGCTGTTTTCACATTCATTGATTAATGTATCAGCGGTCGCTAAGACAGGCCCGGTATCGAGCCCTTCATCCATCTGCATCAGGGTTACGCCAGTACGGGTGTCCCCGGCTTCAATGGCTCGCTGAATGGGTGCAGCGCCACGCCACCGGGGCAACAGTGAAGCGTGAACGTTTATGCATCCCAGGCGTGGTGTCGTCAGCACAGCGCGCGGCAGGATCAGACCGTACGCGACAACTACCATGAGGTCGATGTCCAGTGTGGATAGGTGCGGCGCCTCAGTATCCAGATCGGCCGGTTGGCGCAGTGTCAGCCCGCGACGCAGTGCGAGTTCTTTGACTGGGGACGCACGCAGTTTGCGGCCGCGTCCAGCCGGGCGATCTGGTTGGGTGTACACGGCACATACCTCCACATCGGAATCGAGCATGACCTCCAGTGAAGGTATTGCGAAATCAGGGGTACCAGCAAAAACTGTGCGTAGGGTCACTGTTGTCAGATAACTGGCGCGTTCTCTTTGTCGCAGCTAGTGGGGCGCTCCGAGTGGGATTCGCGAACGAGGCGTTTGCGAATACGGTCACGCTTAAGCTGAGATAAATAGTCTACGAATACCTTACCATCCAGGTGATCGACTTCGTGTTGGATACAGATTGCCAGTAGTCCCTCGGTATGCAACTCGATGGGCATTCCGTCGCTATCCAGCGCTGTGACATTGGCCTGTGAGAAGCGTGCGACAGGCTCGATGATTCCGGGAACCGACAAGCAGCCCTCCTCGGATTCAATGGTTTCGCCAAAACTGGAAATGACTGGGTTGATAAAGACCTGTAGTTGGTCGTGGGTCTCTGAAATATCAATCACCACGACACGTTTTGTAACGTTCACCTGGGTAGCTGCCAACCCAATGCCTGGTGCGGCGTACATGGTTTGAGCCATATCCTTCACAAGTTGTCTGACCGATTGATCTACGGTCTCAATAGGCCTAGCCTGTTTTCGCAGTCGGGGGTCGGGGTACACCAGAATATCGAGCAACGCCATGGTTTCAGTGCAAGGTCCGGGTTTGTGAACTGGTTCGCTTGGCTCGCACGGCAACTGTTGTCTACACTACAATAGATGCGGCGAGGAATGAATGCAATGATTGCGGATTCTAACGGAATTATCTGGCGAAAAGGTATGCTGAACGCTTTGAAACAGCGCTCTGCAGGGCGGCTCTTTGTGCAATGGTTTGTGTTTTGTATGCTTGTGCTCGGGTCAGTATGCGCTCCGGTCCAGGCAGAGCGCCCTTTGCCAGCACTCTATACAGTCGAGAACGGTGATACTCTTTGGAGCATCGCTGCGCGGTTGTGGGGGGACCCATTGCGTTGGCCTGAACTACTGGTGCGAAATCCGCAATTGATCGAACGCGGTGAACTGGTGTCGGGCGAAACCCTTGTTATTTCGCCGCAAGATGAAGATGCTGCGGTGCAGTTCAAAGTGCTGGCTGTTGAGAAACGCAGTCCGGCGATACGCATCGAGGCACCAGCGCGAGTACCAGCCGTAATTCCTCCGGATGCGATTACACCGTTTCTTAGCTACCCGTTACTGATGGATGAGGTAGACCCCGCGGTTGCCGGTCGTGTCATCAGTGGTCTAGATGGCGACGTTTTGTTGGGCCAGTTCAGTGTTTTTTTTGCTCAGAATCTGCCGACATCAGCAACGGGGTTGTACACGATTTTTCGCCCAGACCGCGCATTGACGCATCCAGTCAGCGGGGAGGAATTGGGGGTGACGGCTCAATATCTGGGTACAGCTCGGTTGGATGAGCCTGGTGATGTCGCCCGATTGACCATTGTCAGTAGTGTTCAAGAGGTGAGCCCTGGTGATCGATTGATTGCCAGACAGGAAGTGATTGGTTTGCCGTATCTTTATCCAAAGGTACCGCAGGTTGCCGTGGACGCACATGTCGTTAGCACTTTTGGTGCGATCAGCGGAGTAGGGCTATTTTCGGTTGTCGTGGTATCTGCCGGGAGCCAGGATGGGTTGACTCCCGGAGATATTCTCATGGTGGTGCACCCGGATAGGACTTTACTGTTGACCCGAGATATTGTTCGGCCAGCGGTTAGCGCTGATCGTTGCACTTTGCCCACGGTTGCCATGAACACGGTGCATACCCGTCTGCTGGGTTGTGCCGAACGCTTGCCGGGTAAGCGACGCCTGGCCAGCGGCGAGGCGGAATTGATTGCTCTGCCCGAGGGACGTTCCGGTGAGTTGCTGGTCTTTCGGGTTTTTGATCGAGTGAGTTATGCACTGGTCCGCGATGTTGAGCGCGCGATCCAGCTCAACGATAGGGTAGTGAACCCCGGTACCTGACATTTCCGCCGGGGCAAGGAAGCGCCCGGTAAGTATAAGCGGATTGGTTTTTGCTGTTGCTGATTACAAGGCCAAGGAGGGCCAATTATGGACGAAAGAAATTTAGCCTGGTTGCGGATTGGACGCGCAACTCTCCCTGAAAGTATCAAGCGGGTTGTGCTCCAGCATTTTCCTGACCCCCTCGAAGCGCTCAGCGCTGACTTATCGGTTTTGCCCAGACAGAACCGGTTGCGTTCTGGGGCAAGGTTGACACTTGGTGGCCGCAGTAGTGAGCGGTTGGTGGCACAGGACGCAAAATGGCTTGCCAGCCCAGGGCATTCGGTGATCGGCTTGACTGACCGGAAATTTCCTGCGCTGTTGCGCGAAATCTCTTGCCCGCCCGTGGTGTTGTATTGCAAGGGGGATGAATCCTTATTGCAAGGCCCGGCACTCGCGATTGTCGGCAGTCGTAATCCGACCCCGGCGGGGGTTGAAACCGCTCATGATTTTGCCAGTGAGCTTGCAACGATTGGGATTGTAGTTGTGAGCGGGCTTGCACTTGGGATTGATAGCGCTGCCCACCGCGGCGCTCTAAAGGTTCGCGGCCCAACGATTGCCGCGTGCGCCACGGGTCTGGATATCGTTTACCCCCGATGTCACCGTGACCTTGCCCATCAAATCTCGGAAGGGGGTCTGGTAGTTTCAGAATTTGTACTTGGCACCGGCGTCCGGCGACACCATTTTCCCCAGCGCAATCGACTTATTAGTGGGCTGAGCCTGGGCACGCTGATCGTTGAGGCGGCGCCAGGAAGCGGTAGCCTGATTACGGCGGGTTTTGCGGCTGATCAGGGTCGCGAGGTGTTTGCGGTTCCCGGTTCGATCAATTCACCGCTCTCCCGTGGGCCTCACCAATTGATCCGTGACGGCGCCCAATTGGTGGAGTCGGCGAGGCAGATTGTTGAGCATCTGTCACTGTCGAAAGAGGTGCAAGAAATCGTGAAACCTGCAGGAAAACAACCATTCTGGTGCACCCTGGCCCTTGACGTTGTGGACTTTGCTCCCACCAGTGTCAACCAGGTTGCCCAGCGGTCAGGTTTGACGATCAGCGAGGTTTGCGCCATGCTGATAAGGATGGAGTTGGCAGGCCTAGTACGCAGTTGTGCAGGCGGGTATTTGCGTTTGCGTTAAGTGTGGCTTCGAAAAACCATCAGCGAGCACTGGCTCAGTGATCGCTACAAGACTGCCATGGGCGGGCTTAATCCTGATTCGGTCATTTGGAGTTGAGAGCCGATATGCCATGATCTGATAGTTGCGACAGGTCCGAGTGGTGAGTCGACTAAACGGGAATTCACGGTTTCAGTAAACGAGTTTGATATTTATGGGCAGGTCTTTAGTCATTGTCGAGTCGCCGGCCAAGGCGAAAACCATCAATAAATACTTAGGCAGCGAATACGTGGTCAGATCGAGTGTTGGTCACGTTCGTGATTTGCCAGTTAGTGGTTCGAAAAAAAAGGCAGACCCCAAAGCGCGTGCGCGCCAAGCGGCGAAAACGAGAAAAATGTCACCGGCTGTCAAGGCGCGTTACCGCAAGAAAAAGACCTACAGTAATCTGGTCAAGAGTATGGGGGTGGACCCGCAGAACAACTGGGAGGCGAACTACCAGATTTTGCCCGATAAGGTCAAGGTGGTCGCCGAGTTGCAAAAACTCGCCGTTGTTGCCGATTCAATCTATCTTGCCACTGACTTGGATCGCGAGGGTGAAGCGATCGCCTGGCATCTCAAAGAAGTGATTGGTGGTGATCCACAGCGTTATCGACGGGTCGTTTTTAATGAAATCACACGCCAGGCAATTCATGAGGCCTTTGAGCATCCAGGCACGCTCGACGATCACAAAGTCGAGGCGCAACAGACCCGTCGTTTCCTTGATCGCGTGGTTGGATTTATGCTTTCGCCGTTGCTTTGGGCGAAAATCGCCCGGGGGTTGTCTGCTGGCCGTGTGCAGTCAGTTACAGTCAGTCTGTTGGTTGAGCGCGAGCGCGAAATTCGCGCCTTTGTGCCAGAAGAATACTGGGAAGTATTTGCTGATACTGAATGTGTCGAAGGATCGCTTCGCTTGCAGGTCGTTAAGCAGGATGGCGAGAATTTCCGCCCTCAGAACCAAACCCAGACCCAGGCCGCACTGGCGTTTTTAACCCAGAACCCATACCAGGTATCAGATCGCACAGACAGGCCGACTCAGTCACGGCCCAATCCGCCGCTGATCACCTCTACTTTGCAGCAGGCGGCGAGCACCCGACTGGGTTTTTCTGTAAAGAAGACCATGATGCTGGCCCAACGATTGTACGAAGCTGGCTTAATCACCTACATGCGTACCGATTCCACCAACTTGAGCGCTGATGCGTTATCAAGGTGTCGGCAGCACATCCATGACCAATTCGGCGAGAAATATTTGCCTGCTTCGGCGAATGTTTATGCCAGTAAAGCTGGGGCGCAGGAGGCTCACGAAGCGATTCGACCGACTGATGTGCGCCAACGGGGGAGTAATCTTTCGCTGGAGACTGATCAGCAGCGTCTGTATGACCTGGTACGCAATTATTTTGTTGCCTGTCAGATGACCCATGCCCAGTACCTGAGTTCAACTCTAACGGTCACTTGCGGTGATTTCGAACTGCGGGCCCGGGGACGGATTCTGGTTTTTGACGGCCACACCCGTGCTTTACCACCGGCTGGCAAGCAGGAAAATATAGAACTGCCAGATATCCCCAAGGGCCGTCGGCTGACTCTGAAGCAGCTCGAGCCAGTGCAGAATTTCACCAAACCCCCGGCACGCTTTACCGAGGCCAGCCTGGTAAAGGAGCTCGAAAAACGTGGCATTGGTCGACCTTCAACCTATGCGTCGATTATCTCGACGATCCAGGACCGCGGCTATGCTCGGCTTGCCAACCGGCGTTTTTATGCGCAGAAGATGGGTGAGATTGTTACTGACCGCTTGCGTGAGAACTTCAGCGAACTGATGGATTACGGTTTTACAGCCGAAATGGAAGAGACTCTTGATGAGATCGCCACTGGCAAAAAAAACTGGAAGAACGTCCTGAATGGGTTTTATGACAACTTCACTCAGAAACTGGATGCGGCCAATGGCGAAGGCGAGGGAAAAACAGCCGTCGGAGGCATGCGGGCGAATCTACCCACAGAAACAGATATTCCGTGCCCGACTTGCGCTCGACATATGCAGATACGCAATGGGGCAACCGGTGTATTCCTGGGTTGCTCAGGCTACGGTTTGGCGCCTAAGGAGCGCTGTACCCAGACCTTAAACCTTGTTTCCGGAGATGATGTAGAGGATGTGAGTTTCGATGAGGATGCCGAAGTGCAACGACTGGTCCGCACGCGTCGCTGCAAGGTTTGTCATAGCGCCATGGAAGCTTACCTGATCGACAAAGACCGCAAGTTGCACATTTGCGGTAATAACCCTGACTGTTCTGGTTACGCGATAGAGGAGGGGGAATTTAAGCTGAAAGGTTACGATGGCCCGGTGCTTGAATGTGAGAAGTGCGGGGCTGAAATGCAACTGAAGACTGGCCGTTTTGGCAAGTATTTCGGCTGCACCGGTGAGGATTGTAAGAACACCCGAAAACTGCTGAGAAATGGTGAGCCGGCTCCGCCTCGGGCGGACCCCATACCTATGCCGCATTTACAGTGCAAAAAAGTAGATGATTTTTACCTGTTGCGTGATGGTGCTTCGGGCATTTTTTTGGCGGCCAGTCAGTTTCCCCGAAATCGTGAAACCCGTGCCCCGTTGGTCGAGGAGATACTCACAGTCAAAGACCAACTGGACCCTAAGCACCGTTATTTAGCCAGTGCCCCGGTGAGCGACCCGGATGGAAACAAGGCTCAGGTCCGTTATAGCCGCAAGGCCCGGGAGCAGTACGTGATGACCGAGGTGGATGGCAAGGCCACGGGGTGGAAAGCGATTTGCCCCGACCGCGACGGACAATGGCTGGTCGAAGAGAAAAGCCAATCAAGCGCCAGATCCAGAAAAAAGACAGTCCGGAAAAAATCAACCAAGAAGAAGGTAGCCAAGAAGAAAGCCGTCAAGAAAAAGGCTGCCAAAAAGAAAGCCGTCGGGAAGCGCGCTAAGAAAGGGGCGAGCGCCAACCAGGACAGCTGAATAAACGTGTCAGAACAACCCCTCCACCGGGTCCGAGCTACTGGCCCCGGTGTTTCGGCGCAGGTTCGGCGAACGGTCAGCCGCGGGCTCGGTTCCTATAACGAAAAACTCATCGAAGCCCTGCGGGTCGTTTTCGTCGGTAGGCAGGCCACTGTCCCGGTTAATCCGTAACTTGATAATTTTTTCAGGTCGTCGTTGCATTACTTGGGGGCGGGTCAGAAGCGCGACCCGCATGTAGTTGAGCCAGACAGGTAATGCGGCCCTGGCGCCGGATTCCCGTGAACCCAGATCACGGGGACTGTCAAAACCTATCCATACACTGGTTACGATGTCCGGGTTATACCCGGTAAACCAGGCATCGTGATAATTATTAGTAGTGCCGGTTTTACCGGCAAGATCGCTACGCCCAAGGGCTTGCGCGGCGCGACCGGTGCCACTGCGAATAACCTCGCTCATCATGGAATTCATGATGAATGCATTTTCTTCTGACAGCACCCGGCGGGCGAAACGTGGGTCGACGGTTCGCCGGCCAGCACTATGGGTGACGTCGTTTGGGGCCGGACAGTCGGGGCAGATCATCAGACGGTTTGCGTACTCCACGATATCCCCTGATGGATTCTCGACGCGGGCAATGAAAAAGGGTTCAACCAGATAGCCGCCGTTGGCAAATGCGGTATAGCCACGCGCGATCTCCAAAGGAGTAACCGTAGCCGATCCCAGAGCCAGCGCGAGGCCGCGGGGCAGTCGCCCACGGTCAAAACCAAACTTTGCCAGGTAGTCGCGAACCAGTTCAATGCCCATGGCACGGACCAGGCGGACCGAGACCAGATTCAGTGAGAGGCTGAGCGCCTTGCGCAGGCGTGTTGGCCCGAACACCTTACGGCTATAGTTTTGAGGGCGCCAAGCCCCTCCCATATGGTCTTCGACGACGACCGGAGCACCGCTGACCAAGCTTGCTGCTGTAAAGCCGTTTTCCAGGGCAGCTGAATAAATAAATGGCTTGATGTTTGAGCCGGGTTGGCGCAGCGCCTGGGTGACGCGGTTGAATTTGCTTTGCTTGAAGTTAAACCCTCCGACCAGCGCGAGTACCGCTCCATCGGTAGGATTCAGGGAGACTAGTGCACCTTGGATGAGGGGTGCCTGTGCCAGGCGAAGCGAAGCGTCTTCTCCGGTGACGTAGATGACATCTCCAGGGTTCAGAAATTGAGAGGGAGTTCGACCCGTCCAACGCCATCCATCAACAGTGATGGTTGCCAATTGTCTACTTGCCGTCAGGATATCCAGTGCGTCTCCCCCGGCTCGAAGTACCAGTACGGGCCGAAGGGGCACTGGCGCATCGAATTGCGCCAGTGCCTTTGCTTGTTCAGGGCGGCTGGTGATTTTTTCTGGGTCGATATACCCCTGCGGTCCGCGATACCCGTGGCGTTCTTCATAAGCCAACAGCCCTGTCGTGAGGGCCTGGTTAGCTGCATCCTGATAGGTTGGGTCGATGGTGGTGTAGACCCGGAACCCGGATTGATAAGCCAAATCACCGTAACGCTCGACCATGTGCTTTCGAACTATTTCGCTGACATAAGGCGCGTAGACTTGGATCTTTGCTTGGTGTCTTTGGGCCGTGACCGGGGCGGAGCGTGCACCGGCGTATTGGCTGTCACCGATCAGTTCCAGTCCATGCATCCGGCGTAGCACGTAGTTGCGCCGGTCAAGCGCTCGCTCGGGGTCGCTGACAGGATTACTGCGTGATGGGGCTTTGGGTAATCCTGCGAGCATTGCCAATTGGGCCAGAGACAGCTCCGAGAGGCGTTTGTTGTAGTAGATCGAGGCAGCCGCCTGGAAACCGTATGCCCGATGACCCAGGAAAATCTTATTCAGGTAAAGCTCGAGGATTTCTGCCTTGGTGAGTTCTCGTTCTAGTCGGAAAGCCAGCAGTACTTCCTTGATTTTGCGGCTATAGGTTTTCTCTCGCGATAGAAAATAATTACGGGCTACCTGCATGGTGATGGTGCTGGCGCCCTGGCGGCTATCCAAGGATTTCAGATTAGCGATAACCGCGCGTAGCACTCCCGAGAAATCGACACCGTGGTGTTGAAAAAACCGATCGTCCTCAGCTGCGAGTATTGCTTTGATCAGCAGGTCCGGCGCCTCTTCGATCGGAATGGTAATACGTCGTTCGTCACCGAATTCGCCCATCAACCGACCGTCGGTTGTGTATACCCGTAGTGGTTCCTTGAGGCGGATATCCCGCACTTTGCTGGTCGGGGGGAGATCAGGCAGGACAATTGCTAGCCCACCGGCCAGTGTGAGGATTCCGACTAGCATTAGGCTAACAAATACCCAGATAAGAGCGCGAATCGACATAAGGATAGCCGCAAAAGACCTCGCCGAATCAGGGCGAGAAACAGGTTGGGGGGGGATTTTATCAAACGCCGACCGAAAACCGGATCTGCCGCTGGAGCCGAACTTCGATCGATGGAATTAGTTGATCGTATGACAGGCCGGGTTAGACTTGTGGACATGAGGGACTTGGTTAGCGCATTAAACCTTTATCCGGCACCGGGAGTGTCTGATCGAGTCGATTTTCCCAGGCTTGGGACATGAGTCTTTTTGGTCGACGCAAACGCCAGGCACTAGGCATCGATATTGGTAGTGCCGCGGTGAAAGTGCTGGAAATGTCTGCCGTTCGTGGCGGTTATCGCGCCGACCGTTGTGCTTTGGAGCCTCTGCCAAGAAATGCGGTGGTTGAGCATGGTATCAGTGACCTCAAAGCGACCAGCGAAGCCGTGCGCCGGGCAGTCAGTAATTCGCGCAGTGCTCGTAGGAATGCTGTGGTAGCGGTGTCACAAACCCATGTCGTTTCCCGTACTATCACTTTACCGGCGGATCTGACCGATCGCGAGATGGAAGAGCAGGTCATGATTGAGGCAACGCAGCAAATTCCATATCCGTTAGACGAGATAAACCTGGATTACCGGGTAACCGGCGGCGCTCGCTCAGGCAGCGATGATGAAGTCATGATCACTGCTTGCCGTAAAGAAATCGTTGAGGATTACATAGCAGTGATGGAGCTCGCGGGGTTGCGTGCGGTGATCGTCGATGTGGGCTTGTTTGCGATGGAGCGCAGTTTCGAGTTTGTCGCTGCAACTCTGGGAGAATCACTGGAAGGCAGAGCTATTGCACTAATGGATTTCGGAGATGTGAGCACGCGGCTGGATCTTTTTCTGGATGGTAATGTCATCTACAGTCGTGATCAGAATTTTGGAGGTCGGATTCTGACGGAGAATATCCGTTCGCGTTACGGCATCGATTACCGGGAAGCTGAAGCGCTTAAGCGCACCGGTGATCTTCCCCAGAATTACGAAGAGGATCTTCTTGGACCATTCCGGCAGGCCATGGCGCGAGAGGCGGCTCGGGGCGTGGAGTTTTGCCTGTCGGCGAGGAACGGGTTAGAGCAAGTTGACGCGCTGCTGATTTGTGGCGGTTGTTGTCAGATTCCCGGTGTTGCACCGCTCATTGAGGCGCAGGTCGGGGTACCCACGCTCGTGGCTGATCTCTTTGCGCCCGGGAGCGGGGTTCGCGCCAGTAAGTTGGTGCAACGCTATGCGCCATCCATGATCAAGGCGGCTGGATTGGCTGTCAGGGGGGCAGGTTGAATTCCGGTGTCAATCTGTTGCCCTGGCGCGAACAGCGGCGGGGGCGCCAGCGCCGTCGGGCCACAGTAATTGCCGCTGTGCTCTGGTTGAGCAGTGCAGGATCCATCGGTGCCGTGTGGTGGAATCTAGATAGGGGCATTGAGTACCAAAAAAGCCGCAACCAGTTTCTGACAAGCGAGATCAGCCGTGTTGAGCACCAATTGCAGGAGGTCAACGAAATACAGAATCGCAAAGAGGCGTTGATTGCCCGTATGGAGGTTATCCGACAGCTACAGGCAGACCGGGTACGGTTGGTGCGCGCTATGAGTGAACTCGCTACCACAATTCCAGAGGGAATATTTTTTTCTTCCCTGCAGCGCAGCGTTGAGGGTATTAGTCTGACCGGTGTTGCTCAGTCCAGTTCGCGCATATCAGCGCTAATGGAACGTCTTGCCGATACCGCCTCATTCGACCGTCCAGAACTCAATATGATCAATGTCGGCGATACCGAGGAGTTTGAACTGTGGGTATCTTTTGTGAGGTTTAACGAGAGCTACCAGACATCGGCGGCTAACCAGTGAGTTGCGCCAGGAGTTCAGGGATATGAGCTGGTCAGACGAACTGCGCCTGCTCGATATCCAAGAGCCCGCAAGTTGGCCGGCATGGTTCATGGTGGTTATGTCGTTATTGATTTCTATCCTTTTATTGTTCGGTGGCTGGCATTTCCTGATCCAGGATCAGCAAAGAGTATTGGACTTAGAACAGTCCCGAGAGATCGAACTGCGCAGGACTTTCAGCAGCAAGAAAGGCATGGTGGTCAATTTGCCCGCCTATCAGAAGCAGATGTCGCAGATTGAGGACATGCTGGCCGTCATGGTGCGCCAGTTGCCCGACAGCACAGAGGTGCCATCGCTATTGGTTGATATCACAGAGGGCGGCACTCGCCGGGGGCTCAATTTTCTGGTGTTTGATCCCCAGCAGGAGGAATTGGGAGATTTCTACGCAATATTGCCGATCCGGATGGAAGTAGCAGGTTCTTATCATCAGCTCGCCGGGTTCATCAGTGATCTCGCGCAGATGCCCCGCATCGTCACGGTGGGTGATATGGCAATCACCGCTGATGAGGCAGGACTGCTGACCATCTCGGTTATCCTAAAGACTTATCGTTACCTGTCGGAGGAAATCTGACAGTGAGCCTTTACGAATCCTTTGCGAAACCCCGGTGGCGATACGGGTTATTTGCGGCAACTGTTATGTTACTGGGCGGCTGTGATAAAGAACGCTCACTTGTTGATCTTGAAAATTTCGTGCAGACCGTACACCGTGATACCGTGCCACGAGTTGATCCGTTGCCAGAATTGCTACCTGTGGAATCGGTGTTGTATCAGGCCGATGGAGCAGCAGATCCTTTTGCGCCGAGTAATGTATTTGGCAAGGGCGATGTCGAGGCTGAGCCTGAACCTGATCCACTGACGCCGAACGCCAGTCGCGTTGCCGAAGCGTTGGAAAAGTTTCCTCTCGATGCTTTGCAGTTGGTGGGCACGATGCAGATAGACGCACATGCCTGGGCGCTAGTCAGCGTCCCAGACGGCCAGATTCATCGCGTGGTCGAGGGAAGCTACCTAGGGCAGAATAACGGCAAGGTCGTTGCCATAGACCTGGATCAGAGTGCGCTCGAAATCGAGGAACTATTGCAGGGGCCTACAGGTCGTTGGGAAATTCGGCCGACACGGCTGTCTGTGAATCACTAATCATATGGAATTTGAGGTAGATTCGGTCTCATGGAAAGTCGTGTATTGAGAACCAGTCGCTGGCAGCTAGGGGTGCTGATGTGCGGCGCTCTGCTGGTAATGATTACTTCGTCTGCGCGCGCTGTCGGCGATGATATCGCCCTGACAGCTATCAGTCATACCGCTTTGCCTGGCGGACAGCTACAGATTAATATCCGATCTTCGGCACCACTTCCTCAGCCCCGTGTTTTTCGTACCAGCGCCCCAGACCGGATCATCCTGGATTTCTTTGGCGTCGCCAGCGCGTTGACTTCCCCAGTGATCGATGTTGGTCGTGGCGCAGTGGAGAGCGTCATGGTGGCGCAGACAGAGCAGCGCTCGCGGGTGGTGATCAATCTGATTGCGCCTGTCGCTTATGAAAGCGTTCTCGATCTGGATGGCTTGACGCTTGTCATCGATCAGGCGCTAGTAGCGGTCGATGCGACCCAGGCAACCCCCGGCCCTGCCGATTCCAATAGTGCAGGGTTAGTTCGGCACAGCGGCGGCCAAGTGGGACTGGTTGATTTTCGTCGAAGCCCGGATGGCGCCGGGTGGGTAATCCTCGAACTTGATATTGACGATGCTCGTATCAATGTGCGCGAGCATCTGGGCGAGATTGTGCTGGACATTGATGACGCCAGTTTGGATGCATCTCTCGAACGTCGACTCGATGTCATTGATTTTGCCACTCCGGTTCACTACGTAGATGCCTTCTCAACCGGGACTGGAGTTCGGGTGGTGGTAACCCCACGAGGGAGTTTTGACTTTGTCTCGATCCAGTCGGGTAAGCGTTTTACCTTGGAGGTCTCAGATAAGCCCCCCGCAAGGCAACTGGCATTAGTTCGTG
>JAPKAJ010000179.1 GCA_028825345.1 Arenicellales bacterium
GCAATCCACTCTTTGTAGACTTTCTGTACGCTCTCACGCGACAGAACCACATCAGCAATTCGCTTGACGTTGGGAAATTCACTGACCTTGGGCTGCCCCCTGGACGGCCGTAACCACGTAGTCAGCATAAAGAGATAAATATCTACTGAACTAAAACGTTCTCCTAATACCCATTGGTTACTACCAATCTGGTCGTCAATGATTTTCCACGTCTCGCGCAAGCGCCGGATACCGCGTCTCTGGGCGCTGGACTCATCAGTCGGGGTATCTGCAAAACGATCTGGATAGTAATCAAGCTGAAAGGCGTTCTGCACAGAATTTGAGAAATACACCAATGTCTGCAGATACAGACCCCTGTCGGGATCATTCACAGTAGGCGCAAGGTTTGCCTCTGGATGACGATCACAAAGAAACATGGTAATTGCAGCACACTCGTACATGGCTTTGTCACCCCAAATTAAAACCGGAACCCAGCCGTTGGGGTTGAGGGCTAACTGTTCTGGTGGACGGGGTTTGTCCATATCGATTGTTGTCTTAAGCAATTCATATGGCGCGCCAATCTCCTCCAGCATCACTCGGGTTCCCATCGCCGCACTTCCCGGTGCATAAAACAGTTTGTATGACATCAATTTATCTCCTTTACTGCCCAGAACGGCTGGACCCCATGACAGGGTCAGCAGGTCCAACCTTCTGTATAGGGCCTGAGTTCCACCTCATTACTCCAGGCGGATCCGGGCTGTTGATAGGTCAGCCAATATGACTCGGCAACATCATCAGGATCGGCCAGCTGTTCTGGATCATAGTTTTGACCATAAAGACCACGCATAACGGGTACATCAAGGTCACAGTCCAGTCTGAAATGCACAATATGAATACCGTGCTTAGCGTACGCCTTGGACAAACTCTGTGAAAGAGCGCGCAACCCAAACTTGCCGATCGCATAGAGCGGATGAGTGCTTGAACCTCGAAAAGCTGCCGTTGCGCTTGAAAAGAATACACTGCCTCGGGAGCGAGTGATCATCCCGGGAAGAACTGCTTTGGCCGCAGCAAATGCACCAACGACCTCTTCCCGATAAACATTCTCTAGAGCATCATAGGACATGTCGAGCGGTTCGCAGGCGGTAAAGTTTCCCCGTACGTTATAGATTAGGAGATCGATCTCACCCATTTCTTGGTCGATGGTCGCAATCGTCGATTCCAACGTTTCGGGCCGAGTCACATCAGCACAAAAGAGCCTGACTCTCGATGCGCCATTTGTCGTAGCTACTGCATCTGCCGCGGCAGCACTATTTTTCTTGGAACGCGAGATTAACGCAAGATCAAATCCGCAACTCGCAAACTTTGCGGCCAACGCACGACCAAGGCCCTCGCCGAAGCCCACAATGATACATAAAGGTTTTGACATGACTTCTTCTCTTGATTCAGATCGTTTCCGCGTGGCACCGCTACGTCAGTCGGCATAGGCTCTTTGATCGCAGCTAGCAGAATAACATGGGCTGGCGTCTGTCCAGATAGCACCGGTGAAATCGGCTCCTGAAACATCCGCGCCTTCCAGGGCAGCACCGCTAAGGTTTGCTTGCCGAAAGTCTGCTCCCACCAGGACAGCCCAGCCCAGATCTGCCCCCGAGAGATCTGCCCTAGTAAAAACTGCGCCTCGGCCCAGAGCCTGGCGGACATTGGCAGATACCAGGCTGGCGCCGGTGAAATCAGCTCGGTGCATTATTGTAATCAGCATAGTGGCCCTATCGAGTTTTGCGCCGATAAACTTTGCCTCTTCAAGAAACGCCTCGGCAAGATTCGCATCGCTAAGATCAGCGCCGCTGAGGTCGGCATGGGTAAAGACCGTTGCGCGCGCGTCAGCACCAGAAAGATCCGCCTGGATCAAATTAGCACCGGTGAATTTCACCCGATTGATATTAGCGCCTTTGAGTACTGCCCCTTGCAAATCTGCCCTTTCCAGAAAAGTCATCCACAGGGTCGCCCCGGCAAGATCAACGCCGGCGAGGTCAGCGCCATTCAGGCGACACCATACACAGCGGTTGCTGGCTTCGAGCTCTTCGCGATCTGATTCACAGCCACCCACCGCCAGGAGCGTGATTACAATCAGAAGCAGTCGACGTGGCCGGTAGCCAGTCGGCAGGCCCCAACCTGGCGAGCGTGATGCGAATATTGCCATAACGAGTCAGCATTGTGACATACGAGTGCTAACGAGGCGGATCAAAAGGCAGTTTCACAATCGTGGCCGTCATCTCATCGTCTTGGGGCAGATGAACTGTGACCTGCGTGCCCGGGTCCCAGTGGTCTTTTTGTATCAGGGACAGTGCCACGTTCTTTTTAAATAAGGGCGACCAGATTGCACTGGTGATCTGCCCAACTTGCGTCTCACCCACGGTGACTGGCCAGGGTTTTGCACACGGTGGACACGGGGGTCCATCTATCAACACTCCCCGGATACGTTGGGACGGTCCCTGCCTCGCAATAACTTCGAGCGCAGCACGACCAATGTAATCAACTTCACCCGCAAGATGACAAAAACGATCCAGGTTGATCTCCAATGGATTATTCTGACGAGTCATCTCATTTCCATAAGAGAGTAAACCGCCCTCGATACGCTCGATCAGGTTAGGACAGCCCGGGGCAATCTGCATATCAACACCTGCTTGCCACAAAGTATCCCAAAGTGCGCTGCCCAAAGCGCTGTCATCGAGGTAAATCTCAAAACCTCCCTGCTTGCTGTAACCCGAACGGGCAACAACAAGGTTGCACCCGGCGAAGGCGCACTGTCGAAATTCAAAGTAGCGGATACTGCGGATCTCGTTACCAAACACACTCGCAACGAGATCTTCCGCACGCGGTCCCTGCACCGCGAGAGGCCAGACATCGGGCTCTGACACGCGCACATCAAGATCCATCCCCAGTGCCAGACCCTTAGCCCAAAGCAAGACATCTGAATCTGCAATAGAAAACCAGAACCAATCAGAGGCGCGCTTGATCAGCACAGGATCATTCAACAGACCGGCGTGCTCGTCGGTCAGGGGCGCGTAATAACACTGTCCCGGTTGCATCGTGCGAAGATCGCGCGGCGTCATCCATTGCGCGAGGCGAGCCGCGTCCGGGCCACGCAACTCAACCTGTCGCTGGCATCCCACATCCCACAACTGCACATGTTCTTTGAGGTGCCAGTAATCCTCCTCGACAGTTCTTTCAAACGATTTGGGCAACAAAGTGTGATTGACGATCGAGTACCCACTGACGCCGAGCGCCTCGACACGGTCGGTATAGGGTGTGCGCCGGTTGCGCCGCGAGACCGCCAAACCCGACGACATGGCCAGGACCCCGCGCTAGCGGGACCACCACACCGAATGGTTATGCGGTGCAATCATCATCGGCACATGGCAACGCTCCGACACAGCCGACAAATCGAGACGCACCACAACCTCATTGATCAGAGATGATATTTCATCGCTTTGCTGTCCAGTTGCAAAATATTCCCCGCTGAAAAAAACCACCTCGTAGCGTGTGCCGGGTACATCAGCGGCGGTATCCACCTCGATAACGACCCGTCCGTCATCGCCCGCCCGGGCCTCAGTCACCATCTGGGGTTCCACCGCTGGCGCAAGGCGCTGGCATCTCACCTGGATGCCTGCAGCATCCCGCCCGGTTAGGGAGTCAAGCACATGGGAAGAAATAATCGGCATAGGTCAATAACTCGCTTATTGGAATCAAGAAGCCCGCGTTGCACCACGGCGCTATTCTATTGAGGCTTTATCCCTTTTGCTGGTCACTGCGGCCACGATAGGGCTGATCACGCCACGGCTACGCACATTAACGCAGGCCGTGCGACCGCTGGCCATCGCGCGGTTAACGGCAGGCACAATCTCGGCTGGGTCTTCCACCAGTTCACCATAGCCCCCGAGCCCCTCGAACATACTGTGAAAAGGGATATCCCGAAAATCGGTCGCCACGTGACGATCATGCCCAAAGAGGCGCTCTTGTTGCTGGGAGATGGTGGTCAACCCACCGTTATTATCAATCACCACCGTGATCGGCGCGTTCTCCTGGAAGGCTGCCTCGATACTGAGTCCGCCTGAGAGAAAAGCTCCGTCACCACTGATCACAACGGCATGGGCATCAGGGTGAGTCAGTTTAGCCGCCACTGCAAAAGACACCCCGACCCCGAGCATGCTGAATACCCCGGGATGCAGAATCCCGGCCAATTCCTGTCCACGCCAACCGGAGATATTGATCGCGATCTCCGACCAGAAATGGGTATTGCCGCCATCAATCACCAGCCAGTCTTTAGGACCCATGGCACTTTGTACATCCAACGCCAGTTGCAAAGGGTGTACGCCTTGGCCCGGTGTCAGGTCGTTATCCATATCGGCCAGAGTCTGTACCACCCATTCACCACGCCGAGTACGTTGGGCGTTAATCCAATCGTCGCCTCGTTGCCAACGCCCTTTCTCTTTAAGGTCAAGCAGTGCATTCAAGAACGCGCCGGGATCACTTAACAGAACTTTGTCAGCCGCACGGTTGAGTTCGGTCTCCTCGGCAGAGCCGTTGACGCAGATGAGTTTGCACGAAGGGGGGAACAGCGGGGCATTGCCAAAATTCATCTGATTATCGAGTCGGCCGCCGATCATGATGGCGACATCGGCTTCTTCAAGGGCTGCCTTGGCTGGGCCATACTGGTGCACATCGGCCAGGCCCATGTAGGCCTTGCTGGCTTCGGGCAGCAGTTTCTGATGATAGGGAATGTTGTAAACCGGAATCGCCAGTGAGATACCTACCTGCTCCAGTTTGTGCTCTGCACCTGACCACCAGACCCCGTGGCCACCGATCAGCAGGGGGCGCTCGCTGGCCAGTAGCAGATCGATCACCTCTTGAAGATCATCCGGACAGGGCCAGGCGCGTGGTGCGGAGCGTGGGTTATGATCAAATGGCCGCTCATCCAGTTGGGCGTCAACAGGGAAGGA
>JAPKAJ010000180.1 GCA_028825345.1 Arenicellales bacterium
GGCACCGAGCCCGATGCAGATACTGGCTTTTTGAAGGCCTACAGCACTACCGAATCGGAAGCGACTCTAGTGGGCTATTTCAATATCTATGCCGATATGACCTGGGGTTCGCTGCGGGTACATCACAGGCGTCTTATCGGCGTAGCCAACGTACCAACAACGATTCTCGGCGCTTTCATGTTCTCGATTGATCTGGCCGGTGCCGGGTATGAGCACGATGCCGAGAACGCGACCTTCAGGGGTAACAATGCTTCGACAGGGCGTTGAGGTGCAAAGCGTACTCTATCCACCTTTTAAAATCTGGTAGTGTCTTTTGCCCCCGAGGCGTGATGACAACGATGGCCGGGATGATCTGAGCATCATCCCGGCCAGGCTAGCAAAGAACAATCCTAACTTCGCGGTGGCTGGTAGGGGGTTTCGCCCCAGAATACCTTGGTTTTTTGGTTCAATAGTCGCAACTCTTTCTTGACGATTGCCTGAATATGTCGTGAAACCCTACGAGAGATCTCGAGCGTTCTTGAGGCGTTAGCAACAATATTCATGAATCTTGACTGCCAGTCAACAGTAACTTGATGCGGCGCGTGAGATCGTCAAGAAAGCCATCTTCTGGAGAATGATTAAGAGCTGCCTGATTTAACCAGTGACGGGCAGATTCAAGATCTTGCTGCATAACCTTACCGTCCTGATAAAACATCCCAAGCGTGTACTGGGCAATCGCCATGTTCTGTCGGGCGGCTTGCTCGATCCATGATATGGCCTGATCGATATCCTTTTCAACTCCTTCACCGTTGAAGTACATCACGCCCAGATTGAACTGGGCTTGAGCAACCCCCTGCTGTGCTGCCATCTCGAACCACTGTTTGGCATTTTTGAGATCTTTGGGGGCATCAACACCGTTGTAATAGAGGGTGCCGAGTTTGAACTGCGCTGAAGCGTGACCGTTGATGGCGGCCTTTCGGTACCAGTGAATTGCCTTTGCTGTGTTTTTTTCTGCGCCCTTGCCAGTTGCGAACATCCAGCCCAGATTATCCTGTGCGTTGGGATGGCCCTGCTGTGCAGCCAGGGAGATCCAATGCAGAGCCTGAGCGTAGTCGGCTATACCAAACTCACCCTCAAGATGCATCCAGCCCAGGTTGTTCTGCGCCTCGGCATGGCCGTGCCGGGCGGCATCCTGGAACCACTTCCGAGCTTCGTCAACATTCTTCGCAGTGCCTAGACCGTTAAGAAACATCCAGCCGAGCTGGCTCTCTGCCTGCATGTTTCCATTGATCGCAGATCGGGTAAACCAATGGATAGCCTCCTTGTAATCCTGGGCAACGCCTTCGCCTTTGTAGTAGCGCCAAGCCAGAGCGGCCTGTGATTCCTGATGCCCTTGCTCTGCTGCCATTTGGTACCAGTGGACGGCGCTCGGCATGTTCTTCGGAGTGCCAGCACCGAAGTGATACATCCTACCCAGGTGATACTGTGACGGAGCATCACCCGCCGTCGCCAGGGAATCCCAGATAGCCATGGCTGAACTGAACTCGCCCCTGGCAAACGCTGTGGTGGCATCCTCGTAGGATGGCGTGCCCGCCGGGCAAACAGCAGGCGCTACAAGCAGTACCAGGGCCAGGCCTTTTTGAAATAGTTGCGAAAGCATATAAGTGTTCTTCTGCGCTGGAAAAATGATATTAGCGCAAAGCGCCATGCCTGGTTATTCTGGGCTGCAACGGTGTGCAAATGTGGGCAAATATGTAAGAAATGGACGTGACTTTGCCCATTTGGTAATTGGGCGTATGGTATCTCCATGAGGTTTTAGTAACGGTGTTGATTCCTTCGATCAGTAATATATCGCGTAATCATTAGGTTTCTTGCTATGGTCTGGACCTGATGCCAAAGAGTAAAAGACATTCCCTAAGTAATTTCAGGAACTGGGTTGCCTACCTGATTCCGCTGGGATTGCTCGGTCTGGCGATTGCGCTTCAGGCGGTTGCACCTCCGGTACTGACTCAGTTGCAACTGATGGTGTTCGATGAGTACCAGTCATTAAAACCCAGGGTGAAAACTCCGTTACCCGTTCAGGTAGTGGATATCGATGAGGAGAGTCTGGCGCAGTTAGGGCAGTGGCCCTGGCCGCGTAACGAGTTGGCAAGATTAGTCGATGTGGTGAGCGAGTCGGGAGCCGCAGCCGTTGTGATCGATGTACTGCTGTCCGAGCCTGACCGGCTCTCACCAGATGTGCTTGGGAGGATGCTGCCGGATTGGCCCGAATACCAGGCCGCGCGCGAAGTCATCCTGGATCGCGTTAGCCACGACGAGTTGCTGGCACAGTCGCTGTCTCGGGCAAACAGCGTTCTGGGCTTTGCACTGGATGATGATCATCACGACGAGATTCCACGGATGAAGGCGGGACTGGTCAAGGCTGGCGACCCTCCAGATGCGTTCCTGCCGTATTTCGGCGGGAGTATTTCTGCTTTACCGGTACTGGCGGAAGCGGCTAATGGTTATGGAGCCATCAGCCTGGTGCCGGATGCCGATGGTGTGGTCCGACGTGCGTCGATGCTGGTCTCGGTGGCCGGCCATATTTTGCCTACCCTGGATGCCGAGGCGTTGCGGGTGGCCCAGTCGGCGTCGACCTATATTGTGAAATCAACCAATGCCAGTGGTGAGCAGTCATTTGGCTCTACAGGCGGTGTCGTCGGGGTAAAGATAGGAGCATTGTCAGTGCCCACCGACAGCCAGGGCCGGATATGGGTCCGTTATGCCGATCAGATCTCCCAGTCGATCAGTGCGCGGCGATTGCTCTCGGGTGATTTTGATCCGGCAGCACTTGCGGGCAAAATCGTACTGTTGGGTTCCAGCGCCGCCGGGTTGTCACGGCCGCAACCCACTCCGGTACTGGGGGTCGCTCCTGCGCTTGAGATCCGCGCGCAGATCCTGGAGACCTTGATCAGTGGAGAGTTTCTTTACCAGCCGGACTGGGCCAAAGGAGCAGAAATTCTTTCTTTGGTACTTTTAGGGTTACTTCTGATCTGGCTGCTGCCACGCTTGGGAGCATTGTGGTGCGCCCTGATCGGGCTGACGGCAATCGGAACAGCGATCGGTGGGTCATGGATACTTTTCGCTCAATACAACGCCCTGATCAGCCCGATTTATTTTGCCGTTGTGATCATGCTTATCTACCTGACGCAGTCGCTGCAGGTGTATCTTGCAAGCGAAAAGGAAAAACAAGAGGTGCGCGGTGCATTCGGGCGTTATCTTTCTCCGGTGCTGGTTGAGCAACTGGCCAATGACCCAACCATGTTGCGCCTGGGTGGAGAGATGCGTCAGGTAACAGTGCTTTTCTGTGACATCCGCGGGTTCACCCGGATATCCGAGCAACTGGCGCCTGAGGAGTTAACGCAGCTGCTGAATCGCTTTTTGACGCCGCTGACCGAGGTGATCCTGAATGAGCAAGGCACTATTGATAAGTATATGGGGGATTGCATCATGGCCTTTTGGAATGCGCCGGTGAATGTTCCGCACCACGAGGACCACGCCTGCCGTGCGGCTTTGCAGATGCTTGAAGCTCTGGAACACCTGAACCGCTCACTGCAACATGAAGCAAAGGGGTCCGGCAGAACTGCCCAAGCGCTGAAAATGGGTATCGGGGTTAACTCCGGATCAGTCCTTGCAGGTAACCTTGGATCTGAACAGCGTTTTGATTATTCCATTCTTGGCGACAGCGTTAATTTGGCATCGCGCCTCGAGGGTCAGTCCAAAACCTATGGTGTTGAGATACTGATCAGTGAAGGTACTTTTTCCAAGACGTCCGGGTTGGCAGCCCTGGAATTGGATCTGGTGCAGGTGGTTGGCAAGACCGAACCGGTTAGGATATTCACATTGGTGGGTGATGAGTCAGTCGCCCGCACAGAATCATTTAAAAAGGCGCAGGCTTTGCAATCGGCCATGCTTGATGCGTACCGTGCACGTAACTGGGATCAGGCCCTTCAGTTTATCGATCAACTGCGAGAGTCAGGACCGGAATCGGCCCAGGGCTATTTCTCGATATTCGGTGAACGGATTCGTGAATTCCGGGCTAACCCGCCCGCGCGGGACTGGGATGGCGTGGAAAGGCGCCTCACCAAGTAGGCGCCCCGGGGCTTTGTAATCTAGTGTCGGGCGCCTGCGAAAACTCCCGCCGCGTCGTAGCCGCCTCCCGTTACCTGGAAGTGACCGCCGATCTCAGGTGGCGGGGTTCCCGGAGCGGGGCTGCCAAAGAAATACCCCTGGGTGTTCATCACCCGGCCGCCGGATGTGGCCACAGCGTTGAACAACGCATCGTTGCGAGTAGATGCCGAACTGCCCAGATAGCTTCTGCCATCAAAGGCCGCATTGAAGTTTTGCACCTGGTAATGGCTGACTCCAAATCTTACCCGTGCATCGAAATGGCCGAGCTTCTCGGTAATGAGGCCACTCGATGCAACGCTACCCATAAGCCCTCCTGAGTACGATGCCGTTTTGCCGGCAGCCCCGGCAAGCTCTGCTGCTGTGGCGACAGCGCCAGAGATCCAGTGCTGAATCTGGACGGTATTGCTGTGGGTACTGGCTATACGGGTTGTCGTGCGATACCAGTTAAGAAAGCGGCACTCATGACACAAAGGGATCTGGTTGCCGACCAAGATCATTTTGGCATCAGCCTGACTGACAGTAGCCGAAAGGCCATACCTGTCGCCGGTTGTGAGAACGCCGACCGTCACCGTGGCTCGATCTGAGCCCATACGGTCCCACACCGGCTCCACCGGCGGCACATACCTCACCGGCTTCGGCGGCACATACCCCACCGGCTTCGGCGGCACATACCCCACCGGCTTCACCGGCGGCACATACCTCACCGGCTTCACCGGCTCTGCATGCTTCACCGGCTCACACCCACTCGCGGAGCAAACAACAGTGGTTGTTTTGATGGTCCCGAAGGTTCCAGAAGTGGTACTGGTT
>JAPKAJ010000014.1 GCA_028825345.1 Arenicellales bacterium
TTGGCTTTTATCGTTGCGATGACACAGATCATATTCGTCTCTCCTTATATTCAATCCAATGGGTCACACCCTTTAAGACGGCGGGTTAATGAAAATCGCGCAATACCTGTCCAGGTCGCCCAGCGTTATCGATCAAACCTCGTTCATCGACAATCCGTGTGCCATTGACCCAGACGCCATGGACCCCAAGAGGATCTGTGGTTAGGCGGCGTTCTCCAGCGGGCAGATCACAGACGCGCCTGGCTGGGCTTCTGCCGACGGTGGCCGGATCAAATAACATCAGATCGGCAAACGCGCCCTGCTTGATGTAGCCGCGCTCAACGATGCCGTATATCTGTGACGGTTGTCCCGTGAGCCTATAGATCGCTTGCTCCAGGCTCATGATTTTCCTGTCCCTCACCCAGTGGCCCAGAAGGTGCAAGCCGAATCCTGCATCGCAGAAAAACGTCAAATGCGCACCGGCATCCGACAGTGCAATGGCCGAATATTCGTGGGTCAACAGCTTCGAGACCGCTGCTTCGTCCGCGTTCAGCAATACCGACAGGAATGTTGTGTCCAGATCTTCCTCCAGCGCTAAATCCAGCATCAGATCCAGCGGATCCTGGCCGCTCGATTTGGCCAATGATGCGAGGGACTGCCCCTCCAGATGTTGATGCGACGGTCGACTGACTTCGAGGACTTTAAGCTTATCCCACTCCCCGTTGAACAGCCGGACGGCAGCGGGTTGTGTGAGCTCTAACCTCACCGAGTCGCGGAAGGACTGATCCCGAAGCAACTGCCGGTAATCTTCGTCAGACTCGGCCTGCATGGCTGGTTTCCACGCCGCAATACCTTCAAACGGGTAGGGGGCGCGCAAGGTAAATTCGTTGCTGAGCGGACAGCACGATACCTGCCCCCATAACAGGTTGTTTCGGCTGCGCGCCGCCTCAATGCATTCAAAATCTCGAAAGACCCCCTCGGGATCAGTGCTGTTGTGCAGAAGTGCCGCAATCACCACCGGCCTTTTGATTTCCTGAGCGAGCGTCTCCAGAAAGGGCACGGGTGTCGAACTTCCCTTGGTCAACATGAAAACGCCTTTTCCTCTAGCACCCAGAACGCCCACCAGAGCCTTCAGTTCGTGCTCGGTCGCAAGTCGGGATGGCATCGGATTTCCATCGGCGCCATTGTGCGACGGAGAGGTGGAGGTCGAAAACCCTACGGCGCCGGCCGCCATTGCCTCATCTACCAGACGTCGCATGGCCTCGACTTCGTCCTTCGTTGCACTGCGCATTGATGCTTCGTCGCCGAGTACGTGCGTGCGGATCGAGGAATGACCGACGAAGGTGCCCACATTGGGGCCCACCCCTTTTGCCTCAAGAAGTTCAAGGTAATCAGCAAACGACTCGAATTCCCAGTCAATGCCCGCCTCCATCGCCTTTAACGACATACCCTCGACACGCACCAGGTTGCGCATCGTCTTATCGCGATTCTCAGGCCTGCACGGTGCAATGGTAAATCCACAGTTTCCGATAAGCACCGTTGTAACGCCGTGGCCCGGTGATGGGGTAGCCATAGGATCCCAGGTAATCTGCGCATCGAAATGGGTATGGCTGTCGATGATTCCCGGCGCGAGCACCAGACCATCGGCATCAATCTCAATCTTCGCAGTGCCAGCACATTCACCGACCTCGGCGATGCGCTCGCCCGAGACCCGGACGCTCCCAAGAAACGGTGGAGCGCCTGTCCCATCGACGATGAGAGCGTTCCTGATTAGAAGATCGGGTTTCATCCCGGCGGCGACACCGTAACGTGTGTCGGATCAACCGGGCCGGTGACGATTCCAGCCTGGCGAAAAACCTCAACCGTGACGGCGAGTTCTTCTGGGATAATCTCAACCTGGGAAGACCAGCACCCCAATGCCTGGTAGGCACCAATGGTGTCCGCCAGGATCTCGACCGGCACCCCGGGAAAGTAGGACAGCTCCGAAGCGGCAACTTCCTGTGGCGGAGCCTCGTTAACCCACTCCCGCGCCTGTCGAAAAGCGCGCATGAAGGCCCCGGCTGTCTCGCCCGCAAGCCACTCCGGCGTCGAGGCCAGACTGGAGAATGCACAAGCACCCACCCAATCGCCGACTCGACCGACTACACAGCCAATTCCGTCGGCTTGCAGCTGCTGTGGTGCCGGACCCTGCAGATGAATGTAGTCCCCTTGCCCTGCACGAAACGCCGCAATCATGTCGTCAGTCGATCCAGCATCGATCAGGCTGAGCGTGTCATTGTCTACCCCTCCCTTTAAGCAGGCATAGCGAAACATATGCAACGGCTGTCCGCCATGGTCGACGATGACCTCCCGCCCTGCCAAGTGACTGAGTCGAAAGGCCGGCTCATGCTGTCGCCCGACTAAAAAGAAGCCGTCGGTCCGGTTGATCTGGGCGAAGTGCAAAGCGGGCGGCATTTCACCGCGTTCGGCAAAAGCAAACGCTTGACTTGGTGCAGACTGCACCACATCGACCTCTCCTGCAGACAACGCTTTAATGGCTGAGACTCCAGGCTGTGCCACCGACGACCGGCCGTCAAGACCTTCCCGCGTGAGAAACCCGCCCGAGAGTGTCGCGATGAGGGGCGAGTAAAAAGCAGAGAACCGGGTAAACTGAATTCGGATAGGTTCCATAGTCTTCATTTATCCCTGGACGGAGTATCCGCCATCGACTGGAATCGCCGTGCCCGTCACAAAATCTGAAGCGGCCGAAGCCAGAAACACTGCGATGCCAGACAGATCCTGCGGCACGCCCCAGCGCCCAGCGGGTGTTCGCGATTCAACCTTTTCATGCAGTCCATCGACCTGCAGTCTTGCTTCGCGTGTGAGTGTGGTATCGATCCAACCTGGAAGCACCGCATTGACCTGAATGTTGTCCTTGGCCCAGGCACAGGCCATGCCCTTGGTCATCTGCACAATGCCACCCTTGCTCGATGCATAGGGCACGGTAAATGAGGCCCCGAAAATGGACATCATCGATCCGATATTGATGATCTTGCCGCCACCGGCATCTTTCATAACTGGGTAAACACGCTGACTGAGCATAAATGCGCTGGTCAAGTTGGTGTCGATGATCGCTTGCCACTCGGCCAGAGCATATTCCTCGGGCTGCTTGCGGTCGTTGGTTCCGGCGTTATTCACCAGCACGTCGACTCGTCCGAAATCGGCCACCACGGTTTCAATGAGATTAACGCACGACGCCTCGTCGCGAACGTCCAGCGCTATGAACGTGGACCGGACACCCAAGCTCTCAAGCGCTGTGACTGCCGCTTCGCCTTTGACCGGATCGCGCGCGGCCACGACCACCGCCGCACCAGCCTGGGCCATGCCCTGGCCCATCGCAAGCCCAATACCGCCGTTGCCGCCGGTAACAATCGCCACCCGGTCTTGCAGGTCAAAAAGTTTCACTTTGCTTTCCTCTTAGTTGATGTGACGAGTCAGGCATGCCGGGCCAGGAATCCACAGAGCACAGTATTGAACGCATCGCGCTGCTCAACATTGGATAAATGCAGCGCATCCGGGATCACCACCAATTCCGAGCCGGCAATCTGTTGATTGATTGCCTGGTGTGCTGCTACCGGAGTACCGGGATCATCCTCTCCGACAATCAGTAAAGTGGGTGCCGTGATCGCCGGCAACTGGTCAGTGATGTTCAAGCCCATGATAGCGTAACAGCATCCACAGTAACCCTCTACGGGTGTAGACCGGATCATTGCCCGGATTTTATCAACCTCGATACCGGCTTGGGCCTGGTAGTGTGTCGAGAACCAGCGATCAATCGTCGATGTTACCAGCGATTCCATGCCATCAGCTCTCACGGTTTCAATACGCTCGCGCCAAGTGCTATGCAACGCCTCGGGAACAGCGCTGGTGGTGTCGCACAAGCTGAGCGACAGGAAGCGACTCTGGTCTATGACTGCTGCGATCTGGCCGATCATGCCACCCATTGACAAGCCAACGAAGTGAACCTGGTCCAGGCCAAGAGAATCGAGCAGGCCAAAAAGATCATCTGCTAACAGTTCGAGCGTGTAGTCAGCCGCCGGTGCCTCTGTTGCCCCGTGGCCGCGAGTGTCATACCGTAGCACCCGGTACTGCGCCAAAGCTTGCATCTGTCCATCCCACATCCCCAGGTTCGCGGACAAGGAATGGCCCAGCACCACCACCGGCGCGTCCGCCGGACCATCCATGGTGTAATGCATGGAAATACCGTTTACCTGAACCTGCATAATCCGCTCCTTTTGATGAAACAGTTATTTGAGCTTTTCCCCGGCGGTGTTACTGTCGGTGCCCTCCTCAGGACGACTCTCGCATTCACGTGGTAATTGTGCGACCGCTGCCTCGATGGTCCGGGCCAGCGTGCGGTCAGGGTCAATTGTCTCAGGGCTCTCATGCGCAAACGAGGTCGCTTGTAGCAGCCGGTATATAGCCGCCGCGCCAAGGTGGAAATGTGAGGTCACACCTACCTGGGCAAAGGTGCTTGCGATCTCTTCCATTTCTCCGACCCAGCGGTGCGCGTTTGATGGAAGTCTTGGAATCGTTGATTCCATGCTCTGCAAGGCTGCAGCCTGGCTGTACGCCAACTCCTGGCGCAGTTCCTCCGTCAAGCCCATTGATTCAGCAGCGGTAAGCAGGGCAACCTGTAGCGTGCTGGTTCCTTTGGTCAGGGCTGCGTAACACATCTTGATCCCCGATGCCCTGCCAATGGTCTCGCCAAGTGACTTAACCACAATGCCTTTGCCGTCCAGAGGCAGCATTACCTCAGCGTGGATTCCAGAGACATAGAAACGCGGCGGTGCACCCTGCCCCGGCGGCGGGCCGATGATCGAAGCGTCGATGAATCTCCCGCCGGCCGACTGAATGATTGTCTCAATTTTCGCACTACGCATTGGGGAGATCGCATTGCAGTCGGCGATGTACGGTTGGGCACCGGTAGCCTTGAGCGCACCAGCCAACTGGCAGGCAATGGCTTCTGCATCGACTGGGACCAGGATCGAAAGCACCAGATCAGCTTCGCAAACCAGATCCTCCAATGTGGGCATCTCTGTGAAGCCTGCAGCACTGGCTAACCGGTGGGTGCGCTCGCTGCGCCCAGCAAGGCATGTCATGATGTCCACACCGTGTTCGGCCAGGACCCGTCCTACTGCATGCCCCATGGCGCCGGGACTTAAGATCGCTACCTTGTTAAGCGTCATGCACTGTTATTCCATTACCAGCCATCCACCACAAGTGGCTATCCCGATGTGGATTTCCTAACTGGAGGCTACATGCCAAGATCGATCAGGTCTCGGTGCCGCCATTGCAGGCAATCATCTGACCAGACATAAACGCCCCACCATCAGACACAAGATAGTTGCAAAGGGCCGCGATGTGTCCCGGCTCGCCAAGGTGGCCCACCGGAATACGACTTACCTGTTCGCGAATATGGCGGGACAATTCGGCATCGTCGTGTTCAGACTGAATCGGGCCCGGTGAGATCGCGTTGACAGTGATGCCACTGGGGCCGAACTCCTTGGCAAGCGCTTTGGTTAGCCCCCACAAGCCGTGCTTCGCAACTGACACCGGCACCCTGCCCTTGTAACCATGGATGGCATTCATGCCAGTTAGGTTGATGATCCGACCCCAGCCGTTGTCGACCATGCCCGGTAGCGTCTCGCGACAGGTGTAAAACGCCGCGTTCAAATCAACATCCAGCACCCGGTGCCAGTCATCGTCGGTGGTCTCAAGAAAAGGCTTTAAGGGTCGCACCGCAGCGTTGTTAACCAGAATATCAATGCGGCCAAACTCCGTCGCCCCGCTACGGCAGATCTGGCGAGCAGCATCCGGATCACCGACATCGCCCATGGCAACCAGCGCCTTGGCGCCCAGATCTTGGGCTTCCCCGGCAACGGCCTCGCACGCCGCCCGGTTTGACGATCCGTTGATGATCACATTACAACCTTGCTCAGCCAGTGCGAGCACAATCGCCCGGCCGATATTTCGTCCACTACCAGTGACCAGTGCCGTTCTAATAGGTGTTTTCGTATTCATTGATTGGGAATTGTAACGCTAAGGAATGGGAATAGGAATTTGCCTTTGGCAGATGTAACGCCTTGCGCTATCAACAAGCCTGAAACCCTGGTGCTGCCTGGTTTACATCACAACTTGTTGATCGGTCCCAGCAGGTTACTTTGATGCAGGCTAACACGAACGCTATATTGTCTATCGACGAGGCATTGGTCTGTCGCATCAGGACGCCTTCGGGATAGCAACGTCGGCTGTGATCTCGTACGACCGACATCTTGCGTCGTGGTCGTAAATCTGAGAGGCAACGATCAACTCATTTGCACCCGTATACTTTATAAAGGCCTCCAGTTCACCCCTGACGGTCTCGGCTGATCCAACCATAGAGGCGATTTCCAGCTCTTTTAGCATCATGGTTTCATGTGGGCCTATCTGGCTTTGTAGATTCTCCACCGGCGGCGGCAGCGGCCCGGGTTGCCCGCGGCGAAGGTTCAAAGTCGATTGCAATGCTGAGCTTCGAAGCCACCAGGCTTTCGCATCGGTCTCAGCTGCGCACACGTTGCAACCAAGCATGACATAAGGCGTTGCCTGTTGAGCCGAGGGCTCGAATCGTTCGCGGTAAATCTGTATGGCTTGCATCATGGCTGCCGGCGCAAAATGGGAGGCAAAGGCGTAAGGCAAGCCCAGGGCGGCAGCGAGTTGAGCGCCGTAAAGGCTTGAACCCAGAATCCAGATGGGAATATTGAGGCCGCTGCCCGGTACCGCTTTGACCCTCTGACCCGTTTGGTCGGGTAGAAAATAGCTCTGAAGTTCCTGGACATCACGAGGGAATTGATCCACATCACCGGCAAGGCTGCGGCGAAGCGCCTGGGCCGTGAACTGATCGGTTCCAGGGGCTCGACCCACGCCCAGTTCGATCCGGCCGGGATAAAGTGACTCGAGGGTGCCGAATTGTTCTGCAATGACAAGCGGAGCGTGGTTCGGCAGCATGACACCGCCCGAGCCAACCCGAATGGCTTGGGTACCACCTGCGATATGGCCGATGACAACGGCAGTCGCCGCACTGGCAATGCCGGGCATGTTGTGATGCTCAGCAACCCAGTAACGGTTGAAACCGAGTTTTTCGGTATGACGTGCAAGCTCCAAGCTGTTGCTGAGCGCCTGGCTAGCATCACTGCCTTGTGTGATCGGAGCCAGATCCAATACAGATAACGGAACCATGGGTTGAGTATCGCGGGTTAAGGCGCACTACTCAACCCGGACCGTTGAGTCCGAATCGGCTTTCATCACCACCGATCCCGAAATTAACGTTAAGATTCCTGATCGCCAATGTTATTTAGTAATTGCTGTAAAAGTTTGAGGAGAGATTTATGAGTCGTTGGGCCGAGGCTATTTCAAAGGCCGGTGAATTGCCGAATTACCTGTTGATCGACGGTCAGAAGATTGCCGCTGAAAGCCGCGATCAAATCGAAACTTTTGATCCCGGCTCTGGGCTATTGCTGACCGCTGTGGCGGCAGGAAAAGCCAGCGATGTGGACCATGCAGTTCAGGCAGCAAAGCGCGCACTTAACGGACCCTGGGCGACACTGGCACCGAAAGCGCGTGGCCGGTTGTTGTGGGAGGTCGGGAATCGAATTCGGCAGGATATTGAACATTTAACTCTGGTGGAAACCCTGGATACCGGCAAACCTTTCAATGACGCTAAGGCCACCGTTGAACGAACGGCAGATTACTTTTGTTATTACGCAGGCATTGTAGATAAGCTCGAGGGGACAACGGTGCCACTTGGCCCATCCAAGGTCTGTTTCACCGAACGCGTCCCCATCGGTGTTACTGGTCATATTGTGCCTTGGAATGTTCCGATATCGATGGTTGCGCGCGG
The DNA here is from genome assembly GCA_028825345.1 of Arenicellales bacterium. GTDB lineage: Bacteria > Pseudomonadota > Gammaproteobacteria > Arenicellales > UBA868 > UBA868. The sequence goes on from JAPKAJ010000014.1 coordinate 7,898, forward strand.
CCTTGCACCGGCGTTGGCCTGCGGGAACACTGCGGTGGTCAAACCCGCCGAAGAAACGCCGCTAAGCGCAATTCTCCTGATTGAGTTGCTCGAAGCGGTTGGAGTGCCCCCTGGCGTTGTCAATGTAGTCCCAGGTCATGGGGAAGAAGCAGGACGGGTATTGAGTGAGCATCCAGATGTTCGCCATATCACCTTCACGGGTTCGATCCCAACGGGAAAAGCAGTTATGGCGGCGGCCGCGACCCATCTCGCCTCAGTCACATTAGAACTGGGCGGAAAGTCTCCCCATGTGGTACTTCGAGATGCGGACCTGGATGTTGCCGTACCTAGCATTCTGACGGGAATGTATAAAAATGCCGGGCAGATTTGTTCCGCCGGGACCCGTCTTTTGGTAGATCGCCCGATTCATGAGGAAGTGGTCGATCGACTGGTCCAAGGGGTCGAATCGATTTCACTGGGCCACGGGCTTGATAACCCAGTCATGGGCCCTTTGATTTCTGATCGACAATTGGCATCGGTGGCCGGGTTCGCTCAACGTGCCAGAGACCGGGGAGTAACATTTGTCACGGGTGGAGATAAAGCTCAGGTTGCAGAATGTGAAGGCGGATATTTCTTCACACCGTCAATAGCAGATAATGTGTCACCAGAAGATGAGCTAGGCACTGCCGAGGTGTTTGGCCCGATCTTGAGTGTTATCGGGGTCGATGATGTAGACCACGCCATAGATATTGCCAACGGAACGTCTTACGGGCTGGCGGCCGGCATCCAAACCAAGGACATCAGTAAAGCGATGCGTTTTGCCCGGGGTGTCGAAGCGGGACAGGTATTTATCAACGGCTATCACAGTGCCGGAGATACAGTGCCATTTGGCGGCATGAAAGAAAGTGGCATCGGGCGCGAAAAAGGCCTCGCGGCATTGGACGCCTACTGCGAAATCAAGGCTATTACAGTCACATTTTAGTTAACGGAATTAGTGCAACCAAAGTTTTACCATCCAAGGTATTGGTTATTACAGCATCACAGTAGCAAGTAGAGATGAGATGCCCAAGACCAAGACCAAGAACGATAAAAGCATTCCCAATGCGGAGCCTGATCTTCAAAACAAGTTACCCGTATAGAGTCCGGACTCTCCCGTGGAAGAGTTGCTGAAAATTGGAAATAAATTAACCCGGCCTTTATATTTAAGCTTATCTGATGCTTGCGCGTCAGGTAGTGATACAAATTCGAACTTGATACCCGTTGCCATGGAATCAGAATGAAGGTGCTTGTAGTAATGGCGCATCCACGCCGGGATTCTCTGACGGGTCAAGTCACCGACGCCGTTGTGACCGGACTGGCTGACGCAGGTGATGAAGCTGAGCTCGTCGATCTCTATGGTGAGGGTTTTGACCCACTGATTACGCCCGCTGATGAGCCTGACTGGGGTAGTGTAAATAAGCCCTACTCCCACGCAGTACAGACTGAGATCGAACGGCTTCAGCGCAATGACGGGATTATCCTGGTCTTTCCGATCTGGTGGTGGTCATTTCCGGCTATCTTGAAAGGCTGGATTGACCGCGTCTGGAACAAGGATATCGCATACGGATCCAAGTTCCTCAGTCACAAGCGGGCGCTCGCTATCGGGCTTTCAGCGTCGGATGCAGCAACCTATGCCAAGCGTGGCTACGACACTGCCATAGAAACTCAGATCGTCACGGGCATCTTTGATTTCTGCGGCATTGCCGATGGACGTTTCGAATACCTTCACGGTTCGACCGACGGCGGTGAACGCCCTGCGCTTTTGCTTCAGGAAGCCCGGGAGATGGGCCGGACTTTCAGCATCGGCCTTTAGTCATCTGGACGCCACGCAAATAATATATGAGATGTCGCACTGCCTTTGCTTCAGCATGATTTCCAATCGGCTCGAGATACCCTGCAAGCCGTACAGACTCCAGCAGGAGCGATTTAAGTGCCCACTGTCAGAGGATCGACCAGTCTTTTAAGAGCCGCAAGCGTACTTAATACAACGATCCTGCCTGTCCCCGGATTCTCCGCAGTAGGAATATTTTCGATCTTCAGTTCAAGTCGTGCACTGTCCGATTCGACAGTAATTGTATGGGTGTTCCGGCTGATTCCGGGATCGGCCCATATTTCCAACCATGTGCATTCAGGCCCTACGCCGGCAAGCCCCAGTGCGGCCGCCACATTGACATTTGCCGGAAAAGCCTGGACGCCCTCGCGGGCCGAGCCTTCAAATACCTTAAGTGGCTGATCTATAGAGTCCAGATCAATCTTATTGCTTTGGATGTGAGGGGCGCCGGCCAGCGCCGCAGGTGGTTTTCGGGTTACCATCGATACGTGTTTGATCTCACCCAGGGCGGCTGCCCGTACCGCATCAAGCCCCAAGATCGCACCACTGGGAACATTAATTCGTGCACCAGTGGTCTTCGCCATCTCGACCAGATGCCAGTTATCGAGTAACCCCCCCACGCTGACCGTAATCAACACCTTGCCCAGTCGCACCGTCGGCTCAGCAACCTGACTGAACACCGCAGCAGGCGCGCATTCGACCACGACATCGCAGACTTGTGCCAGTTCTGCTAAGGGCATAACCGGAACCTGTTGTCGCAGGGCATTCAGTTTCAAGCGGGCAGCATCGATATCTCGCGCTGACACCGCGCTAAGAATCAAGCCCTCGAGCCCTTCATCCAGACGCTGGGCCAGATTAAAACCAATGGTGCCGAGCCCACCAATCCCAACTTTTAGAGCGGCTTTGTGTGGCGGGCTCACGCTAGGTAACTCAGGCCGTGGCTTCGGTCGGTGACCGCCAAACCATCCCTGTTTAGAACGCTCATGAGTGACACCTATTCCTGCAGTGACCCCATCACCGCCACGGTTACCTCCATCTCATAGACAAAAGGAATAGTAATTTTCTTTTACCCGATGGGGGCCTTACGCCGTCATCCGAGCCGATACGGGAATAATGCAACTCGGCACTGCGCACCAGAATATCGCCTTTTAGGAGTTCACTGATTCTCTTGAAACTCATGAAGCAATAGCACCCCCGTCGATGTCAATAATAGTGCCGGTAACGAATTCGTTTTCGAGCAAAAAGATAGCGGCGGCGGCGACTTCATCCGTCGTTCCGGCCCGTGGAATAATATGCCCAGATGTACCTTTGTGATAATAATTCGCGCGCTCTTCTCCCTTGAGCGGTGACATCGGGGTATCGATCAGCCCGGGGGATACCCCGTTCAGTCTTACTGGCTTGATTTCGTTGGCGCCCAATCGAATAAAGGCCTCGACCGAACCGCCGACGCTGCCGATTGCAATCGTCCCCGCCCGCCATCTACGTGCCGGGTAGCCACTGATCAACACGACTGCACCGGTTTGCGACATATGCGGAACCCCCAGGCGGACGCTGTTGGTGTAACCCCAAAGTTTGGCAAAGGAGTTTTGAAAACCGTCCAGATCCATTTCGAGAAAAGGCCCGATGGCACGTGACCCACCGGTTGCAGCGTTAACCATGTAGTCAAAACCGTGATGTTTTTCGAACAAGGCACTCAAGGCTTCGCGATCGAGCACATCGACCTGTACACATTCGACACCGTCGATTTCACATTCGCGCCGGCTGCCGGCGATAACCTCTGCCCCGCCGTCGCGCAGCATCTGGGTAGTTGACAACCCGATACCAGAGGTGCCACCTAAAACGATCGCTTTCTTGTTTGTAAACTGTCCCATTTTATATTCCCAACAATAATTAAAATCACTCCCGTGTAAGCGCGAAACCTGCTAACACGGGCACGAACCAAGATTCCCGCTTGCACGAGAACAACCAGATTAACTTTCGAGTTTCAGATTATCCCACTTTCTAGGCTAGCCACCATCAACATGCCCAATTCTTCGCATTGCAGCTCAAACTCCGACCGGTAATCACCAAACAGTATCACCGATTCTCGCACCGCCTTCAATTTCACCCTCTCCTTTTTTCTGTATTGAGCCTACGTCACACAGCGTCACCTATGCTGTAGACGTTATGCACCAGCGCCTGCTATCGTTTGGGCACGGCGGCCATGGCCGCAACCCCTTGCAGTAGCGGCTGCGCCGCGTTTTGGGTTTGCAGATCGCCGATGACATCGCCCAAATCATGAAGACCACTATTACCTGCGCCCGCACAGGGCGAACCGCCATACCCGCTTGAGAACTGCCCGGACCGCACTATTATTAACACAAGGGCCCTTCTACCTTGAACACCTTAAGGCAGTCAGTGTGGCTGCTAAGCGTTAATATCCCAGTCCCACCCGCAAGGCATGAACAACACCATAACAGAGGTAGATAGGATGGCAAGTAAACCCAAACTCGGATATCTTGGTCTTGGGCTGATGGGCTCACAAATGACCAAACGCCTGATCAAAACCGGCTATCAGGTCACCGGCTTCGATCCCGATCCCGACAAGATGAGTGCGGCTGCGGCGAATGGCGTTATCGCCGCTGCATCCCCTGCCGAGGTGGCGCGGGCCAGCGATATCGTCCAGGCCTGCGTCATCAACACGCCCGCCCTGACCGAGGCCATATTCGGACCGGACGGTATCGTTGAAGGAGGCGGTGCGGACAAAATCTTTGTCGATCACTCGACTACCATCGCTGATAAAACACGCCAACTGGCTGCTCGTCTAAAGGGAGAAACAGGTATGGGCTGGGTCGATGCGCCAGTCTCGGGTGGGCCGCCTGCTGCCGAAACGGGCGAGCTGGCAATCATGGTTGGAGGCAACGATGATGACGTGATACGAGTCCAGCCGGTGCTCGATACGCTGGGCCACAACACCCACATGGGGGCGCTCGGCACAGGACAAGTGACCAAGATGGTCAATCAGGTTCTGGTGCTGAACAATTTCACACTCCTGGCAGAGGCTGTAACCTTGGCGAAAAATGCCGGGATCGATCCGGCTAAGGTCCCAAAAGCACTCAAGGGCGGCTATGCTGACAGCCCGATGTTCCGGCGATTTTTCCCGCGCATGATTGAGCGTGACTTCGACCCGGCGGGTTATGCGCGCCAAGTCCTGAAGGATCTCGACATGGTTGTCGACTTGGCCCAACAGACCAACACCCCGGTGCCAATGTCCAGCCAATCGACTGCGCTGTACCGCGTTCTGATCGCCAAGGGCCACAGTGAACTCGACGCCACCGCCATCCTCAAGATCTACGACGATCAGACGTTGTAGATCTTAAAGGCGATAGATGCGCGCTGCGTTATTGTGGAAAAGTTTCACGCGCTCCTCGTCGTCAAAATCGGCGGTAATCGTCTTGAAGCCGTTGAAGATTGCATCGTAGGTCGCGCTCAGACGGTCGACCGGGAAGTTGCTGGCGAACATACAACGCTCTATGCCGAAGGCATCGATGGTGTCCAGTACGATGCTACGGTTGCTATCGACGGTCCACGCTTGGCCTGGTACACCGAGGCCGGAGATCTTGACGACAACGTTGGCGGCTTGCGACAGGTGACGCATCGCATCGCGCCAACCGGCCAGCCCTTGCGCGCTGCGGTCAGCGGGTAACCCTGTGTGGTTCAGAATCATTTGGGTATCAGGGAAATCGCCAGCCAGATCTGCGGCTTCGCCAAGATGCCACCAAGGGGTTTGTAGATCATAGGATAGCCCGAAATCAGCCAGCAAGGCATAGCCTTCGCGGAACCGGGGATCGGCCATCGATCCGGGCGCACCCGCTATGAAATCCTCGGGCCGTGACGCTGCGTTCGGTTTTTGCCGAACCCCCCGCACCAGATCCAACGCGGCGTGCGCCGCCAGGACATCGGCGATATCCTCCCGGTCAAGCCAGGCCTGGGCGACGATAGCGCTGGGCAGATCATGGGTTTGCGCATACCCCGTCAACCATCGTGATTCGGCAACAGGATTCGCAGGGTTCCACTCGGCTTCCATATGTACGGATTTGACGACGTTCTGGTTCGCCGCATCGCCACGAAAATCATCATAGAGATAGTCGCGCCGGATTGCGTTGTAATCGCCATAGCGAAAATCTACCTGCTTGTCACCATTAAGCCAGGGGTAGTTTCCGGTTTCGAGATCCCACAGATGATGATGCGCGTCAATGATGGGCAGGGGCAAGGTCACACTAGAACATCCTGTCCGTATCGGGGTGGACACCCCATGACCCATCACCGACAGCACTGAGAAACTGCCTCAGCACATGATTGAACACTTCGGGCTCTTCTAAATTTACCTGATGTCCGGTGCGGGGTGAAACATACAATCCCGCTGTTGCAATCATCTGTTTTAGGTAGAGCGTGCCGGCAAGACCAGGATGATCATCATCGCCAACGATCAACAGCGTCGGCAGCGTCAGAGCCTTGAGCGCCGCTTCCTGTTCAACGAACGAGGGGCGGCGGGCCTGAATACCACGCTGTGTCAGGGCTGAACCCAACGAGGAATGCCCCGACAGACGTTTCAGAAAATCTGCGTGGGCCTCGGGGTGCTTGCTCTTGAAACTTCTCCTGAACGGGCCATCGCCATAAGTATCCGCTATGTTTGCCCAGCCCTCGTTGATCAGTCGCGCAGACATATCGTGGCAAGCGTTCTGAAATTCTGCCCGGCCTTCGGTCATCGCACCGTAGCCCGACGACGACATGGTCAGCGAGTGGCAACGTTCGGGATGCCAGAGTGCGCTCTGCAAAGTAGTGTTCGACCCCATTGACAGGCCAACGACATGGGCTTTTTCCAGTTCCAGATGATCCATCAGACCAATCATGTCGGCGACCGCGCGCTCGATACTGTAGGCCGCCGGGTCTTCGGGCACCTCTGAGGGCAACCAACCTCGGGCAGCGTAGGCAACACAGCGATAATCATCTTTCAGTGCCGCGATCTGATCATCCCAACTCCCAACCTCGCCAGCGAACTCATGGGCGAAGATGACCGCCGCCGCGTCCTTCGATCCCGAATCTTCGTAATAAAGGGTGACGTTGTCGTCGGTCGTGAAGTTCATTCCCTCTCATCTCCTTGGTTATTTTCTCCCCTTGAAGACGGCCTTGGCCTTTCATGAAGGTCGATGCCCTTGGTGATCAATTCACAAGATGCCCTTAACCGCCTTGATCGACAACACTGCAGGGACGGGCATTTACGCCACGCCATTAGGCAGAACTATTATTTTTCCGTCCCGACTCTGTCGCGCCGCATGAGCGAGCGCATCCTTGATGTCGCTGATATCGTAAGTGGCCTCAATGTTAACGTTCAAGGTGCCGTCCCGGACATCATCCGAAAGCTCTTGATACAGCCGTTCTTTTTGGTCTCGTGGCATCTGCCCAAGATGTGTAGACAGCCAGAAGCCGGTCAGCGTGAGGTGGCGAAAAACCACCCAATCCGGCATGACCATACAGGGCTCGCCACTCAGCATCCCGTAGTTAACCATCATACCGCCATCGGCAAGACACTCGGCGAGTCGCAAACTGGTGTTTCCCGCCACCGCATCAATGGCGAGGCGCACGTGACCCCCAGCCGTAGCCGCATTGACCCGTTCGCTCAGATCATCAAGGCCAACCAGCACGACATCGGCGCCGTATGCCTTGAGCGGCTCGACCAGTGACTCGCGGCGTACCACGTTAACAGTTTTGATGCCGGCTTTTCTGGCCAACCGGATGAGGCAGTGCCCAACACCCGAATTCGCGGCATCCTGGATAACCCAGTCCCCAGTCTTGAGGTCGACGTACTCGCGCAGCATCAACGCGGCAGTTGCGGGGTTGACCTTGAGCATCGCGTACTGCAGAAGTCGATCTGACTGAACTTCGATCTTCAGCACCTCGGCAGCTTTGACTCTGCGTTTCTGAACCCAGTTCTCGCGGCCGAGCAGGATCACCGACTCACCACTGGTAAGCCCGTCGACATCGGCGCCGACTGCACTTATCTGCCCAATCGCTTCAGCACCTGGCGTGTAGGGCAGTGGTGGCCGTGCCGCGTATTTGCCCTCAATGGTCAAAACATCGGCCGGATTGATCGGAAAAGCCACAACATCGACAATCACCTCGTCGCCGGCAGGGGGGCCAGGATCCGGTACATCAGCGCAGTAACTGACCGTGTGCGCTGGGCCAAATGCATCGAACTGTACGGCTTTCATAGGGTCTCCTGTATTAATGAGTTTTGTCGGTTCAGGTTATGGATCTCTTGGATCAGGCATGGCGATGGTCACGACCCTGCGCCATGGCGGCCACCATGCGAAAAGCGTTCAGTGCGGCGCGCACATTTGCAGTGTTTGTACCAACAATATCGAAAGCCGTGCCGTGAGCCGGAGTGGTGATCGGCACCGGCAGGCCACCGAGTACTGATACGCCCTGGTCAAAGCCCAGTAGCTTGATCGCGATCTGGCCCTGGTCGTGATACATGCTAAGAGCACAGTCATACTGGCCGTCACGAACCTTGAGATAAAGCGTATCGCTCGGGAATGGCCCGTGGACCTCGATCTTCTGCAATTTTGCTTTTTCAACCGCGGGTGCGATGGTATCGATCTCCTCTTTGCCGATGGTACCGCCGTCACCGGCGTGGGGGTTGAGCGCTGCGACGGCGATTCGGGGGCTGGCATAGCCGGCTTTCTTCAACGTCTGGTCGGCCAGAACGATCGCCTCGACGATAAGATCAATGGTCAGTCTGCCTGCTACGTCCTTCAGTGGGACATGTGACGTGACCCTGGCGTTCCACATGCCGTCAATCACGTTGAACTCGCTGGCCCGACTGGTGACGCCGAGCCTGTTTTTTGCGAAGGTCAGCTCGTCTTCAGCACCGATGCCGGCAAGGTGCATGGCGGCCTTGTTAAACGGCATAAAACAGATCCCGTCGATAGTGCCGGCCTCGGCAAGGTCAATGGCAAGGCCAAATGTTTGAAGCACAGCGCGGCCGGCATCAGCGAAGACCGTACCCGGAACAATGCTGGCCGGGTCTAGGCACGGCACGTCCAGTAACTGGACCTGGCCGCAGTGCGGATCGATACCGGCCGGGTCATTCAAAGTCTTGTAGGAGATAGTCAGCCCGCTGACCGCGCAGCCGGCCGCCATGACCCGCCGGTCAGAGATCACCAGCGTCCGGCTTCTTTCGCTGTCTTCAAGGCCGCGCAGCAGTTTGGGCAGCAGCTCGGGGCCGATGCCACAGGCGTCACCCTGAACGATGCCGATAAAGGGCTGCTCGGCGCTCATTCTGTGTGGCGATACGGAAGGTCGAACATCATTGGCGAGAAGGCACTAAGTGCGTTCAGGAAAAACATGCGCAGTGAGGTCGCCGATTTTTTTGTCGGGAAGGCCAACATCACGAGCCGTCTTGAAGATTGCATGCCAGGCCATCTCGGGTAGCAAAATGCCAGAGGCCAGGGGGCAGGATCCGCTACGTTAGCGCAGCAACTGATCGCTTGGATCGAGCAAAATACATCGAACGGTACGGCTTTCATAGGGTCTTCCGGGTTGGTCGATCCCGCGGGATCAGATAGTGAGCATTTCCAACTAGGCCTCGCCCGAGGCCAGTCGTACCAGGTCCTCACGTGCTCGCAGCCGATCGTCGAGACTGCCAAAAGCGTTCATGTAGTGGCCCGTGTAGCCGGTGTCCTCGATCAGCCTGAACGTCTCATCAAAGTCGATAATACCCTCGCCGGGGTACATGTGGAGTTCGTACTCTCCGTTGTTGTCCGCAAGCCGAACCTCACCGAGCCGTTCCGTTGGCATGGCTTCGAGGAAACCGGCAATGCCTTCGGGCACCAGGGTCGCATGATTGACCGTGAATGCCCAGCCCAGTGCCGCAGACTGGATGGCATTGAAATAAAGCAGGCATTCGTCGACGGTGTGCGCAAGGTAGTGGACTTCTGCCGTTTCGGGCTCCCAGTTAAGATTCTCCAGCAGGATCTTTGTCCCTTTGCTTTGGGCGTAATCGGTGATTCGCCGCAGCCGCTCCAGGCTGGCCTCAATACGACGATCCCGATCGGCAGTGAAATGGTAGCCGGCATGCACCACAACCCACTCGGCGTTGAGCCGTACCGCGGCGTCGATATAGGCGCGCAGGTAGTCATCCACTGCATCACGGACAAAGGGCGAGAACTCGGCGATATTGACCGCAGAGAGTGTGTGCAGGCCAAGATGGACATCAAGCGCATTGCACATCTCCCGTATTGAGCCAGCCCGTGTTTCATCGAAACTTTCCAATGCATTTGGCTCGATATCGATCTCACAGTCTATGAACCGGACACCGTTGTCGGCTGCCCAGCGGATGCCGTCCTCGACCGACAGCTTGCAGCCAATGTCGACGCCTATCCGCTGTTTCAGGCTCGTGGTCTTGTTCATAAATAACTCCTGTTGGGGCGTAGCGGTGCCCCGAGCCAGCGCCAGGGCCGATCGCCATGCAGCGGGAGACTGGTCTTGTCAGGTCTGATGGCCAACTTGAAAGTCGTTTCCAGCCCGGTCCACACCGCGCAGCAGCCATAACGGGCGACTGGCGAAATTGACCAGAAACCCGGCGCCGGTCGTGGTGGCATACAGCGTCCGATTGAAATGACTGGTTGCAGGCATATAGCGTATCGCCACACCGGCGCGACGTTTGCCTGAGGTGTTAGGGTTAGAACCGTGGATCATATAGACGTCATGAAGTGAAAACTCGCCCGGCTCAAGCTCAATGTCTACGGCGCTGTCCAGGTTGGCAGCCGGATCATCGACCTGCCGATTCAGCACCAGGTTTTCGCGGTCTGACCTAGTGTGCAAAAAGCTATGCTGTCCGGTATGCGAT
>JAPKAJ010000181.1 GCA_028825345.1 Arenicellales bacterium
GTGCTGACAGACCTGTTTATCCTGCGTGGGGTTCCAGCCTTTATCAGATCAGACAACGACCCTGAGTTTGTTGCGCAGGCCGTTAGAGACTGGATTGCCGCTGTCGGAGCCAAGACGGCGTACATCGTGCCGGGATCACCGTGGGAGCACGGCTACTGCGAAAGTTTCAATGCCCGCTTCAGGGAGGAACTACTAAACGGGGAGATCTTCTACAGATTGAAAGAGGTGCAGATCATTATCGAAGAATGGAGGAAACACTACAACACCAAGAGACCGCACAGTGCTTTGGGCTACCGCCCACCAGCCCCGGAAACCATCGTTCCGATGGCAACCAGGCCGGTCATGCACTAACATTCAAACTGGACCACTCGATGGGGGCCGACCATTTACCCACCCGACATTACTTTGGGTAACCAAAGCACCAGTTGAGGGAAGACAAACAGCAGGATGAGACCGACAAGTTGAATCACCATGAACTGCATCATGCCGAGATAGATATCTTTTAGATCCCAATTCGGCACGACCCCCTTCAGGAAGTAGGCTGACAAGGCCACAGGTGGGGATAGCCATGCGGTCTGCAGGTTCACCGCGACCAGAATGCCAAACCAGACCATCAGGTCGTAGCGAACCAGCCCGTGGATCTCCAATATCTCAACCGTCGGCAGCAAAATTGGCACAACGATCAGAACGATGGGTACCCACTCCAGTGGCCATCCGAGCAAGAAGATCAATGCCATGATCACCAACAATATCAAGTAAGGCGACATATCCAGGCCTAGTAGCATCTCGGTCATCATCTTTGGCGTGCCCAGGGTACTGAATTCAGCGCCAAAGAAGTTCGATGCAGCAACCAGGAACATAATCAAAACCGTGATCTCCAGGGCTTTGACCAGACTGTCAAAGAAACTGGACATGGAGAACTTGCGGTAAACAACAGATAACAAGATGGCACCAAAGGCGCCCATCGCTGCGGCTTCAGCAGGTGTTGCCAGGCCAAGGAGAATCGACCCCAAAGCAAAAGAAATCAGGATTGTCGGCGGCATTAGCCCGGCAAAGAACTCATCCCAGAGATCCGAGAAATGAAACCCGGCGTCTGACTCGGTACTATAAATTGGCCGTCCCAGATACGCCAACAGCAGGGTGAATGCAGCAAAGGTCATCGACCAGATCGGCAGGCTACCGTCATCACCTATATTCGCCACAATCATATAGAAGTGGAAGATTACCGCGATCGGAAGCACGATCCTGAGTACATTCAATCGTCGGTATGCAGCATAGGCTACGGCACAGGTTATGGCCAAAACGATCAAGCCGCCAAATGGCATCACACCGCCAAAAGCACCGCCCATGGCAAGGCCAAAGACTCGGCAAACGGTCAAAACGCCCAGGCAGATCAGCGCGACCTCAGCGCCATAAAATGCAGACGTTTGAGGTTGATCCTCTTCTGACAAAATTGGCCCTAAGTCCGGATTCAGCCAGCAGCGTCCAAGCGTGTAGAGCAGGAAAAGGGTAGCCAGCAGGGCACCGGGAATAAAGGCTCCACGGAAGAGGTCAAGGGTTGAAACTTCCAGAACAGGTCCCATGACGATCAGCATAATCGAGGGCGGTATCAGAATGCCCAATGTGCCGCCTGCGGTGATGGTTCCGGCCGCAAGCTTGACGTCATAGCCTGATCTGGTCATGGTCGCGCCAGCCATAATCCCAAGCAGAGTCACAGAAGCGCCCACAATGCCAGTGGCCGCTGCAAAAATCGTGGATACGATCAGTACGGCGATGAACAACGCGCCGCGAACGCGCGACATCATCATCTGGATCGATGCAAACAGCCGGTCCATCAAACCCGCCGCTTCCATTACGATCCCCATCAGGACAAAGAGCGGCACCGCCATGAGCTGATCGTTCAACATGGTGGAGTTTGTGTTCAGCGTCATCAACAGCGTGGTCAGCTTGAAGTTGGCGCCCCAAATACCGAAGACAAAGGCAAGGAATATCAACGTGAACGCAATTGGAAAACCGATAAAGATCACGAAGAGCATGGCTCCCAGCATGATCAATCCGATGGTCGCTTTGTCTATGCTCGTGCGGGCAGACATGAGGTCAGAAAACGACTCGCCGCCGGGGACCATACTTGGTTGGAATACCGCCAGAACGAGCCAGATCAGTGCGACTAAATAGACAGGCAAGGCCCGTACGAACAAACGCTCTCGCTCTTTACCCATCTTGTGAAATGCGCGGAAAATCTCAGGGAGACCTTGCAGCAACAAGAGGAAGGCACCGACTGGCATCGCCAGGCGCGCGGGCCACAAAAGTGGTCCCCAGGCACTGTCGACCTGCATGGTTTCACCTCTTGAAAAGGCGACCCACCAGAACTCTGAGGCGATAACGGTAAAGAAGATCATCGAAGGCATAAAGAACAAGAGGTACAGTGATGCGTCCACTGTCGCTTGTGTCTTTGCCGACCAATTTCGGTAGAGGAAGTCGGCACGGATATGAACCCCGCGCATCAAACCATAGCCCGCGGCCGCCATGAAGAGCACCCCGGCTATCATACGACTGGTGTCATACACCCAGAGTGTGGGGCCAAGTCCAAGGGTTCGGGCGAGATCTTCGAACCCGGCATTTTGCAAGATCGCAAAGGAATTTCGTGAAATAACTTCGAGCACCACTACTACAATGAGCGGTACCATGAGCAGGGCAATAATCTGGCCCGCCCGGTAATTAATGACGTCAATAGCTGCGGTTATCGGGCGTTGCCAGGAGGTCATATCCTCTGGCGTTTCACCCGGTGCCTCGGCACGACGCTCCGCAATCAGTTCGTCCGGAATCTCGAGATCTTCCGGATTTACTTCTTCTTCAGTCATGCCCTTACTCCGCCATTGTGTTTGTGCCCATTTTGGGCTCTTATTTATTTAGACGGGGCGACAAAAACCTGATGGAAACTTCGTTGCGAGGCCCTGACGGGCCTCGCTTTGAAGACTTTTTTATTGCAGTGTAGCTGCGTGTGCGCGACCCAAACTTGCGTTTGAAGTTTGTGCACCCGACCAGAATGGTACTACGGTGTCGGCGAAATCCTTTTGCGACTGCCACACTTCTGCGAAGAACTCGTTTTCTGCCGCAGCGGCTTCGAGCGACTTCTTAGCGGCCGCCATGTACTCTGTGAAGTAATCTGCTGGAGTATCTTCCAGGATGACACCGTGATTATCTGTCAGATCTTTCAGCGCCTTACCATTCTCAAAGATGCGGTAGGACATGGATTTTGACAGAGACGCGTTTGCCGCCACTTCCAGTGCTTTCTGCTCAATCGGGCTCAGCGATTTGTAGAAATCGCCATTCACATACATGTCCGCGTTCACGGTCACCTGGTGCAGACCTTGCAGGTAGTAGTGCTTTAGCACTTTGTGGAAACCAAAGACGGAGTCTGGCTTGGGGCAGCACCACTCGGCTGCGTCGATAGTGCCTTTCTCAAGCGCTGGCAGGATGTCGCCGCCGCCCATGGCAACCGCTGGAACACCGATTTCAGCGTATGCGGCACCAACCATGCCCGGAGGTGCACGGAAGCGTAATTTACGGAAGTCATCCATCGACTTGATCGGATGTGGGAACCAACCGAGTGCCTCAGGGCCCACTGGCTGCAGCATGAATCCTTTGACGTTCACGCCCATTTCATCCCACAGGCGGTCATACAGCTCCTTGCCACCGCCGTACTGGAACCAGCTCAGGAACGCGATGTTATCGAGACCTACACCGGCACCCGCAACAGGCGCGCCGAACAGGTTAGCCGCAACGTGCTTGCCAGCCCAATAGTGTGTCCAGGCAAAGCCACCTTCAACGAGCCCCGCGTCGACAGCATCAATGATGTCTCGTGGTCCAACAACAGCGCCTGCCGGCAGTACTTCGACGGTGAGCGACCCACCGGTCAGTGCTGCGACGTCTTTACCGAACTCCTTCAACATAACGACTTCGTCAGCTGAGGTCGGTAGCACCGACTGGATACGTAAGACCTTGTCAGCCGCCATGGCAGGAGATGCCATGAGTGCCAAGGCTGCTGCACAGCCAGCAACATATTTTAGTTTGATCATTTCTAGTCCTCCTGATGTAAGAAAGCCTTCGTTTTTTATGCGTCGCGAGGTTGAAGGCAGCGCCTCGGAGCTTATTAGGCCGACGGTCCGACCTAAGTTCAATGCCGAAAATGGATAAAACCTAAATTACAAAAATAGCTTAAATGAGACCCCCATTCCCGATCGTACTGCTTTTCACAGTATTCTCCTTAATCATTTATTGTTATTCCGTAAGTCTTATATAAGAATCATTATTGTGTTATAACCTAATTTATCCAGAGTGTCAAAACCGTCGAGAAACGAGTATCAGTAGGGCTCAGTTTGCGTCTAAATAACAGAAGAGCTGAAACACATTAAGTTCGTCCGCGATACCCTGAATACCAAACTTTATGAAGCCATTTCAGAACAAAGCCACCTAACAGATTTGCCAATTATCCTTAAACAAGAATATTTGTTCCATTTTAGAAGCGTTTATTACATCGTTGAGATGCCGTTCCTCAATACAGCAGATCCTTGTTCGGTCTGACGCCAGAAAACAACCGGAACTCCAGCTCCAGGCATCAATACCCTGTTGGGTTGATTTTATGCAGCACAGGGCGTCTACCTGGATTTGATAAGAATCCGGTGCCTGTATAGGTTGGTTACAGAGCGATTTTCAAGGCATATCAGGTTCGACAGGCAAATGTCCAAACAGCATATTCCTGAAAATGAAATGGATAATGCAATGGATAAACTGATGTTGGCCACAAAAACACTGCTATAACAGTGTACCCAACACACCGTCATGGTACTTATGGGGGTTAGCGATTGCCCACTACAACACCGATGGATATGTGGATGCTGTCCAGG
>JAPKAJ010000182.1 GCA_028825345.1 Arenicellales bacterium
CTGGGCCCAATGCTGGGTCAGAATCATCATTTCAGCCGCTATGCGCCAGAAGAGGTGCCCTATGCGATCCGGCGGTACCATCAGGAGACATCCCGATTGTACGCGGTATTAGACGAGCGCCTTGCCGAGAGCGAGTTTATCTGTGATGAGTATTCCATTGCCGATATGGCCTGCTATCCGTGGATTCTGCGTTACGAGTGGCATAAAACCGATATCGATCAATTCCCCAATGTTAAGCGATGGCTTGAGTCGATCCGCCAACGACCTGCTGTGGTCGCGGCCTATCGGGAGGCCGGGAAAATCAATAAAGGCAAGGCGGTGACCTCAGGAGCTCAGAAAATCCTGTTTGGCCAGGATGCAACAACCATGCGCAAGGCGATGGGTACTACGCCCGGATCGGGAAACTAAAGTTTCACGCGAGCGCTTCGGTTCGCGCGCGGGTCTTAAGCATTGGGATTTTCAATTAACCCCAAAGCCTGTATCAGGTACATGGCCAACTGTCAGTTTTGGGTCTGCGGGAAAATAAGTTTGACACAAAGGCCGGGGTCGTTGCCAGCGAGGCAGACCTGGGCACCGTGGTGTCGGGTAACAGCGCTTACCAGGCTCAGCCCCAGTCCGTTGCCGGCACTCGAGCGGCTGGCATCTCCGCGATAAAATCTCTGGAACACCTTGTCCTGGTCTGCTTCGGCTATGCCCGGACCACTATCACATACCGACAGCACAGGTTGGCCCCTGTGATTAGATATGTTGACCTCGATAATGCCCCCGACAGGCGTGTATTTAACAGCGTTATCGAGAACGTTTGCCAACGCCTGGAACAGCATGTCCCGGTCTGCGTGCACCACCGGCTGGGTACCCCCCAGTAGTTTAAGTTTTTGATGTTTTTCCTCCGCCAGCGGCTCATACAGTTCGACCACATCTGTGGCCAACCGACTAAGCGCCAGTGGTTGTACATCGGTGCTGATCGATTCAGACTCAATGCGTGCAATGCGAAGCAGGGCATTAAACAGACCCAGCAGGCGATCGGCTTCATTTATGGCCTGTTCGAGTGCCCGGGCCTGATCCGATTCCAACGCGCTTGACTCGCGCAGGGATTCAAGGCGTTGACGCAGCCGGGAAAGAGGGGTTTTGAGGTCGTGTGCAATATTGTCACTGACCTGGCGAATGCCATCCAAGAGTTCTTGGATCTGGTCCAGCATGCGATTGAGATTGTTTGATAACTGGTCGAACTCGTCACCGCGTGAGCCGACCGGCACGCGCCGGTTCAGATCTCCAGCCATGATGCGCTGACTGGTGTCGTTAATGATGTCAATTCGCGTCAGCATTCGTCGGCTGATGAAAAAACCCCCAGCCAGACCAAGCACCAGCGTTAGAGCCACACCCCAGCCCAGTGCCGTAATAATCCGTAGGCGCGCGGCGTTGAGTTCCTGGATATCTTGTCCGACCAGCAAGCGAAAACCCCCGGCCAGTTGGAACTGTCGTGTTCGGGCCGGATGCAGCCTTGGCTTATCGAGATCACGGGTTTCCAGGTTGAAATTGAGCCAGCCATCTTGGACCGGCACCTTTGGCCAGCGATTGATATTGCCGACAATGACTCGACCGAGCGGGTCAGTGAGCAGATAGATAGAGGTACCGGTGGGCTGTTGCCGGTCGATCCGGTCGGAGATCAAGTGGCGTAATCCAGGCAGGCCGCGGTTCTCATAGCGCTCGGACAGGGTATGGATTTCGGAACGGATAGCGGCATCTGATTGATCTGCCATATAACGCACGCTAGACCAGTAGATAAAACTAAATAGCACCAGCACCGACGCGGTGAACAGAGCCACGTACAGTAGCGTAATTCGAAAAGTGGAGCTTCTGAGAAAACTAGTCAGGTTCACGTAGCATGTAACCGGCACCACGAACGGTGTGCAGCAGTTGGGTTGGAAACTCACGGTCGATTTTGGATCGTAGCCGACTGATATGTACGTCGATGACGTTCGTCTGGGGATCAAAATGGTAGTCCCAGACGTTTTCAAGCAACATGGTTCGGGTAACAACCTGACTGTTGTGGCGCATCAGGTATTCCAGCAGACGAAACTCCCTGGGCTGAAGCTTGATGAGTCTCCCGTCACGACGGACTTGTCGGGTCAGTACATCCATTTCCAGATCGGCTACCTTAAACTGCGTAGTCATTACACTATGCTGGGCGCGTCGGCCTAGAGCCTCGACTCGCGCGAGCAATTCCTCAAAAGCAAAAGGTTTTGGCAGGTAATCATCGCCGCCAGCCCGAAGCCCGGTGACCCGGTCTTCAAGATCACCCAGTGCACTCAAGATCAGCACCGGTGTGTTGTTGTCCAGAGCCCGCAGATTTGCAATCACTGATAGCCCATCCATTGCTGGAAGCATGCGGTCGATGACGAGAAGATCATAGGGCTCACTGGCAGCCAGGGCCAGGCCGTCCGGGCCGTTGTCCGCAGTATCTGTTATGTGACCGGCTTCCCGCAGGCCGCGGGAAACATAGCGGGCCGCCTCAGGGTCATCCTCTATCAGCAGGATACGCAAGATAACAATTTCATTTGTTTGAAGGTTCAATCCAGAAATTCTAACCGAGCAGCACTGGCCGAGGGGAACCCTCGGCCAGTGACTCAAAAGGGCCGGCTAACCCACCTTGATGGCGACGTAACGCTGGTCGCCGTTGCGTTCTACCAGCAGCAGAATTGCCTTGTTTTGTTGAGCGGAGCGAGCGAGATCGACCTGATTCAGAACATCTTCGGGCGTGCCCACTGGCTTTTCACCTACTTTCAAAATGATATCCCCTGGGCGAAGGCCCTTATGGGCTGCGGGGCTTTGCGGTGCTACGTCCTGGATCAGAACGCCATTGCCGCTATTGCCGAGTCGTTGCCGATTGGCCTCGTCGAGCATCGATAGTTTCAGACCCAGCTTGCGAGTCGGTTCCCACTCTTGTTGATCGAGGCCCTGGCGTGAACTCTTAAGTGGCTCCAGGGTTGCCGTTACCATCATTTCCTCGCCAGATCGCCAAACCCCGAATGACACAGGCTGGCCCGTGGGGGTTCTCGCTATCAGGCGTGGCAAGTGGCGCATCCGTTTTACCGGCTCGTTATTGAGGCTCACGATAACGTCGCCGGTGCGAAGATCACTGCGGGCGGCCGGGCTGTTTGGACTGATGCGCGATACCAGTGCGCCATGGGGTTCGTCAAGACCGAGGCTGTGGGCGATGTCGGGTCCGACTGCCTGTATTTCGACGCCGAGCCATGCCCGTGCAACCTGTCCGCTATCACGCAACTGACTGATAACGTTCTGTGCGAGAGATGCGGGAATCGCAAAACCGATTCCAACACTGCCACCGTTAGGTGAAAAAATCGCCGTGTTGACGCCGATAACCTCTCCTGCATTATTGAAAAGTGGCCCTCCCGAATTACCCCGGTTAATAGAGGCATCGATCTGAATGTAATCTACATACGGACCGCTGTTGATATCACGACCGCGGGCGGAAACGATTCCGGAAGTCGTAGTGCCTCCCAGGCCAAAGGGGTTGCCGATTGCAATCACCCAGTCACCGACACGGGCGTGGTCAGAATCGCCAAATGAAACATAGGGCAACGGCTCGTTGGCGTGGATTTCCAGCAAGGCGAGGTCGGTGTGTTGGTCGCTGCCGCGAACCGTGGCGGGAAAGACGCGACCGTCTTCCAGTACTACCTCAATCTCGTCAGCATTGCCGATGACATGATGATTAGTCACTACCAGGCCTGCAGCGTCGATAATAAACCCAGACCCCAGTGAGCGGGCCTCCATGGGCCCACGCGGTCCCTTTGGAACCGTCTCGCCGAAAAACCGCTCCATGAATTCACGCATCTGCGGCTGTCCACGAAAACCGAATTCCTGACCATGTCGTGGTGAAAATGAGTTCTCAGAATTGTCATTGTCCGGACGTGTAGAAATATGTTGTACCGTGCGGATTGAAATATTAACGACGGCGGGTCGCACGGCCTCGACCAGATCCGCAAAACCAGAGCCGGGTCCGCCAGAGACAGTCATTACTGTGTCGGTGCTTTGCGGCAGTGCCGTGGCGGTTCGGCTTGCGTACAGTACAGCGCTGGCGGTGGCTATGGTGGCGAGGGCCACGGCTGTGACCTGGGGTGCGAGTTGGCGCAGCGTTCGTTGTTGTAGCATGAGGTTATCTCCCTGAGTGCGGTTGCTAAGTTCCAGGGCACCTTAAGCGGGCCCCCATTACCGCGAGCTAAACAAAGCATTACCGTTTGGTAATGCAATGCCGCGCTCTGGAGATCATTCAGGCAAGCAGGTGTTTGAGGACCCGTTCGTAGATTTGTGAAAGGTGTTCCAGGTCTTCGATACTTACGGCTTCATCGACTTGGTGGATGGTGCGGTTAATCGGTCCCAACTCTATAACCTGCGCTCCGGTCGGCGCTATGAACCGTCCGTCTGAGGTGCCACCGTCAGTGGAAAGAGCTGGCTGAATGCCGACGACTTCGGCGATGGCGCTTCGAGTCGCGTCTACTAATTCTCCCGGCAGGGTCTGATAGGGTAGACCCAGGGGATCCCAGTCGATGTTGAAATCCTTCGCGTGTGCTGTGCAGATTGAGTCAATGGTTTCACGAATCGACTGGGCACTGGTGTCAGGACAGTGCCGTAGATTGAATCGGGCCTGGGCCTCACCGGGAATAACGTTACTGACTCCAGTGCCTCCGGTGAGGTTAGAAACCTGAAAGCTGGTCGCCGGGAAGAATTCGTTACCCTCGTCCCAGCGATGTCCCGCGAGTTGGTTAATAATGCCAGCCAGCCGGTGCAGTGGGTTGTCGGCCAGGTGCGGA
>JAPKAJ010000183.1 GCA_028825345.1 Arenicellales bacterium
AGTTCGAACCTTGCCGCGCCCACCATTTCCTTTGAAAAACGCTATAAAAATAGCATTCCAGTCTATTAACTTGGGCACCAATTCCACACAAACGGACCTGAATTGACTCAAGAGGACTCAGTTACAGCACACTGACAGCACAATCAGAAATTGAAGTTCGATTTTTTGATAGGGGTCCCATCCCCTATTCCCAGGTGATTCAGCTTTTTGCTGGAACGATGCCTACCCCTTCAGGCATTTAAATAAAAACACACACAGACAACCTTACTGATGCGCTATACGCATCTAAGAGCAGAGGGTATGGTAGAAAGATTGGGGTGGCCTGTCTTGCTGAGAGGTAATCAGTAGCGACTCGCGCAAACCTAGCGATCAATACGGCCACCTGATCGTGACTTGATGAGTCGAACTCCTTGCCGCTGTGACCCACCTCACAGACAGGAGTATTTTTATCGCTACAGTTTTCTGGTTTCGCAGCCCTAATCCCAACAGGAGGCATAGCATGGCAGCTTTAAACAAAGCCGTATTGATGGCCCTTATCGCCTTGAGCGTTACGCCGGTACCGGTCGTGGCCTATTCAGGAACCCTATCGTACGATTGCGTACGCTGGCTGGCGTGGGTCAGCGCCAGCCCGTATAAATCCCGGCTGTGGTTCCGCTACAATGACCTCAACCGCCGCAGCATTCCTGGTGTAGTCAGGATATATATCCAGACGGTGGCCTCGGCTCTCCAGTACCTGACGGACCCCTTCGTCAATGCGGCCTTCCAGGCTTACTACCGCGGGGAAATGCCGAAAAGGGGCGAAGGAAGACGGGAAACTGTGTGAGGTTATGCGCGGTGCGTCGATAGCTTCCTGGATATCCATACCAAAATGGAAAATATTAAGGAAGACCTGAAGCATAGATTGCACCTGGGCATCACCGCCGGGGGCGCCAAAAGGTACGACAGTGCCGTCATCACGCCGAGCAATTGCCGGGTTGGGAGTGAGGCGAGGCCGTCGGCCCGGACCTACGCCGCTGGGGTGGTTCGGGTCGGTCCGTGACTGGGTGCCTCGTGGCGACGGAATAAGACCGAGCCCAGGAACAACGGGGGAGCGCCACATCCCATCTGAAGGCGTCGCTGAGAATGCATTACCCCATTTGTCGACCGCACAAAGGTATGACGTGTCGGGATCACGTACTGGTAGACCTTCGGTTGCTGGATAGCGAAAAGGTTCGTTAACACCATGTGGTACCGGCATGTCAGGCATGGCCTTTTTCGGATCAATTTGTTTGAGCCATTCATTGATATTGGCCTCGCTATGCAGTCGCTCAAGAGGAACGTCTACAAAATCCGGGTCACCATAGTAATATTCACGGTCTGCAAAGACGCATTTGATGACTTCAATCAGCAGATGGAGATAATCTGCGCTGTTCTGGCGCAGCCCGTCCAGGCCTGCCTTTTCCATCATGAGCAGCGATTGAATCAGAGTTGGTCCCTGACACCATGGCCCGCAAGTGAAAAGCTCGAAATCGCGCCAGCGCCCCTGTACGGCCGGTCCGATTCTACTGCGAAAATTAGCGAGATCATCACGCGAGAGATAACCGCCTTCGCTCTGCATGTGCGCAACAATGCGCTCGGCAATGTCGCCGACATAAAATGCCGCGCGGGCCGCTTCCAGCCCCGCTTCACGTCCGAGATGAGTGGCCGCCTGCTCCTCATCGACCATGAACTGGATTGTCGCTGCCAAATCGGCCTGTACGAAACGGTCGCCAAGGCGTGGTGGCCGGCCATTGGGGAGAAAGAGTGCCGCACTGGCGGGCCAGCAGTGGTGCTTCGCATTATGTTCGAATGCCGACGCAAGAAATTGAAATACCGAAAAGCCATCGCGTGCGAACTCGATCGCCGCCGCCGCCACATCGCCAAATGTCATCGTTCCATATTCGCGCAGCGCCGTGATCCAGGCGTCCGGCGCTGCTGGCACAACAGTCCGCAGCACCCCATAGGGCAGCTCGCCACCATACTCACGCATGAAAATATCGGCTGGGATCGACAAGGGCCAATGTCCCAAGCCCGCAATCGTGACAACCTTGCCATCTGCCGTCCGGATTATGATTGGCGCGACACCAGCGAAATTTACTTCGTCTGGATGTAGGACAGCGAGCGCCATCCCTGCACAACAACCCGCATCGATCGCATTTCCACCTGCGTTCAGGATCGCATTTCCCGCCTCAGCAGCAAGATAATGACCGGCGGACACAGCATGGCGGTTACCGTAAAGCGTTGGGCGCATGTGAAATTTTCCCCCGTGGATGAGTAGCGCAAATTTACCGAAAAAGACATCCGCTTTTACCCCAGTTCGGAAGTTCTGAGCGTGCGGATTTTTGCCAGCAGTTACAATATCTCCCTGCCGTCCTTGCTTACCAAATAGCCATGAAACATTACCGAAATATAAAGTAGTGGCCTGCCAGCACAGAGTCGCTACTGCGAAGCAACCTTGTCGACGGGCAACACAAGGTGACACCACTTGCAGTAATAATCACACCTATGGGCACATTAGCGTTCTTGTCGAATCGAGCATCTAATCCTGGTTGAGGGTGAGTAACATCGGAGGCGGTGGCTTATCCTCACCAACTATTTTTTCGCTTAACGTGCGGTAGTTCGTGTCCCACTCCTCTCCGGTCACGAGGTTGACCAACCTTCCTTGTTGGTTAAATACCTTATCGGAGAGGTGATCGTTGGGCTCAGTTGAAGCTGTTTCGTTTTTTGCAACAATCAACAGCACTTGCCCAGTGTCACATTCGGTCACTACAATTCTGTACTGTTTAGTCTCATAGGTGGATGGATTCGTAAGATGCCGAGGCAATAGGTGATCCAGTGAAGACAAGACTCGACTGCCGTCTTGTGGATTGTAGAGCCTATCCACCAGTCCGTAGCAATTGAAATATCCTCGGTCTAGTTGAACAAAATTATCTACAACGACAGAGACGCTGGGATTGGCTCGTGCCAGCACCGCTGCTTCAGCAACTCTAGTTAGCTCATGCATCCGTGATGCTTCATCTGTCGGAGCACTAATCGGATCAAACCCAACGCAGGGTACATGCAATATAAACTGATAACCTGTGCCATTAAGAATACCTCCTACTGCCTCAAAGCCGTCGTAGGGACGAACATCCTGCCTGACGCCAAAGACGAATCCGTCTACAGCCTGGCCCAAATCGGGCCGACTCAAGACCCAATCAATTTCCTCTACCAGATCAGTGTGCAATCCATGATGAGATGTCCAGCCTTGAACTTCCGGTCGAACTGGATTGAGGTAAATCTGATAGTCCGAGTGTTCCCGCAGCTTGGCCAGTGGTTCGATTAACCCCTGCCATTCACTGAACAAAGCTACGACCTCTATTGCCGTTATTCCCTTTCCATGAGAAGCCAGTGCTGCACGGCGATCTTCATTGGGCATGCCGAACATAACCACAGTAAACTTGTGTCCCAAACCCATGAGCTGGGCTACCCGCGTCGAAAGCCGTGCGTTCGTAATGTCTGAAATTGAAATACGGAAATTCCTGATCCCCATTTCCCATAATGCTGACAATGGATAGTCATTTCGCACAAGCTTGCGTTCAAATATCTCAACGCCCCAAGGGGTCGAGATATCTGCCTCATCACACCATGGCATCCTCAAGTCCATAGTTAGCGACCCACCGTGATTGCGCCAAGAGTGAGTTAGGTGGCGATGTTCGCCATTCGTACGGACCAGATGTGGCACATGCCCATCAGCAAATACGTCTATCCAGAAAAACCCGGTTTTAGCTGTGTCGAAACGTCCCATTTCACGATTCGACGTAATTCGGAAAAATTCAAGGTAATCGTGCCTAACAATACTCGTCGACGGCAAGACAAATTGGTGCATGCCATTGAGGTAATTGTAGAAAAAATTATGGACGTGCCCTGCGTAGAAACCTTCGACGTTAAACCGTTGCAGCAGGTCAAGCATACGGGACCGCCCAGGCTCATCAACATTGTCATAATGTGCGAGCTCGTCTTTGGCCGAGAGATAGAGCGGGTAATGTGAAAATACGAACACCCTGTCTCCTGCGCGAACTTGCAATGTCTGTTCGAGCCAGTCCCACTGTTCTTGCTCTTCTTCGAGGCCCGAATTGATCAACATAGAATTAACAACGATGAACAGACAATCCTGATGCTGAAAACTGAAACGCTGTCGGCCAAAATGCTGCTCATACAGGTCAATGTTGTATCTCGTTATGGTAACTTGCTGGTCTGGTTTAGGTAATGCCGGAAATATTTTCTCCCCTACATCGTGATTACCGGGTACCAGGTAGTACGGCATGGAAAAGATTTCAGACGCCTTATGAAAAGCCAGTGCAGTCTCGCCATAATCGGGGGAGTTTGGTGTCGGGTGGGTAATATCGCCTAAGTGAACAACAAAAGCAGGCTCCATCGAACTGACACGCTCAATCAGGTCGCAATACACGCTCGCGACATTTTTGCCCGTTTGGTAACTGTCAACAATCACCCGTCCCTCTTCATCAGTGATGTGTGTGTCTGCAATGATCGCGAAACTGAATAGGGGCCGTCCGGTATCACCGATCATTCATATATCTCCTAAAGTTGATCTAGTACGCTCGACAAACGCTGACGAATCGTTGTGTGCATACGCGGCCGCGGTGTCTTGGCACAGAATGATTGGTGGTGGTGTATTGCCCATTATATTTATTCAAATTATTGGCTATTACCAAGCAACCATAAGTTAAGCCAAATTGGGGACTCCACACTACGAAGTCAACAACAGGCCACTCTCTATCGGCCACACCACCCACAC
>JAPKAJ010000184.1 GCA_028825345.1 Arenicellales bacterium
TGCGTGCTAGCTGGTTAGCCGCACTTGGAATCGCCACAGTTCAGGCAGGTCATGCAACCATCCAGCAGTACGGTGGCCTTGGTCTGGCATTTGAGACACAAACGCGCTTCGGGCGGAAAGTCAGGCGCGTCAGACTCCGTTTCGGTGACGGTTTGAGTGCGATACTCAAATTCCCGGCGTTTTTCGTCAACGAGCTTTTGTTGGTGCTCGTCCAGTCCGTCGTCGCGAATCATACCGATCATGCGCATATGGCTGTCGATCGCATCGCCGATCTCAGCAACCAATGACGGCGTGTACTTGCCACCGCGCTTGAAATAGCCGCCCTGGGGGTCAAATACGCTGCGCAGTTCTTCTACCAGGAAAGTGACATCACCGCCCTTGCGGAACACAGCCGAGATAATTCGGGTCAGCGCCACGATCCACTGGAAGTGATCCATGTTCTTGGAATTGATGAAAATCTCGAACGGGCGGCGCTTTTCGTAAGGTGTCTGGGGATTTAGGACAATATCGTTGATGGTCACGTACAGCGCATGGTCTGATAACGGCGTCTTGATTTTGTAGGTGCTTCCCACCAGTGTTTCGGGTCGCTCGACCTTCTCATGCATCTGTACCACATTAGCTGGCAAGCCCTCAGTATCCGCCAAGATGGTTGTAGCATTCATCTTTTCGGGTGCCGGATCTGACTGAGTCGAGGCGACAACCTCAAATTCAGATATTTGTTTGCCAATTTTTATTGCCATCAGGATTTTTTCTCAGCGCAGGTTCAATTTTAAAATTTGCCGTAATAGCCTTCTTTCAGAGCATCAAAGAGGTTAGCCGCAGTGTGAGTTTCCCCGTCGTACTCGATTTCCTCGTTGCCTTTGGCTTCAATCACCTCGCCGTCGTCAAGGGTAAAACGGTAAACCGTGTTCTCCAGATCCTCTTCCTTGACCAGCACACCCTGGAAGGCTTCCGGGTTAAACCGGAACGTGGTGCAACCCTTGAGCCCCTGCTCATAGGCATACATGTATATGTCTTTGAACTCTTCGAAGGGAAAATCGGTAGGTACATTAGCGGTTTTGGAGATTGACGAATCAATCCATTTTTGTGCTGCTGCCTGCACGTCAACGTGTTGGCGTGGGTTGATATCGTCGGCGCTGATGAAGTAATCGGGCAGGTTGTTATCGCCCTTGGCGCCGGGACCCGCCTTCGAATTGACCAGTTCGCGATAGGCGAGCAGCTCGTAGGAGAGTACATCGACTTTTTCCTTGGTTTTGCGTCCTTCGCGAATGACGTTACGGCTGTAGGCGTGGGCAAAAGAAGGCTCAATGCCGTTGCTGGCGTTGTTGGCCAGAGATAAGCTGATGGTGCCAGTGGGCGCGATCGAGGTATGGTGACTGTAACGCGCGCCGTGTTCGGCAATCTGATCGGTAAGCTTCGAATCAAATTGCTGCATGTAGCGGCTGTATTTGGCGATCAGCACCGAGCCGCGGACCTTGTCGCCGACCTTATAGCCGTCGCGGGCCATTTCTGGGCGTCGGGCAAGCATCTCAGGGGTGATGTCGAAGGTGTCCAGCATAATGGGCGCCGGCCCTTTCTCCTCGGCCAGCTCGATCCCGGTTTCCCAGCCGACCTGTGCCATCTCGCGCGCAACCCGCTCGGTGAATTCCAGGGATTTCGATTCCCCGTATTTCATCCGTAGCATGGTCAAAGCTGAGCCCAGGCCCAAAAAGCCCATGCCATGGCGGCGTTTGTAGCGGATCTCCTTCGCCTGCTGCTCCAGCGGTAGGCCGTGAACCTCAACCACGTTATCGAGCATGCGTGAAAAAATGCTAACCACCTTGCGGAACCGGTCCCAATCAAAGTGAGCGTCAGCGGTAAAGGCAGACTCAACAAACTGCGTCAGATTGATCGAGCCCAAAAGACAACTGCCATAAGGCGGCAGGGGCTGCTCACCGCAGGGGTTGGTGGCACGGATATCTTCGCAGAACCAGTTGTTGTTCATTTCGTTGATACGGTCGATCAGAATAAAACCGGGTTCGGCGTAGTCATAGGTCGAGGCCATGATCAGGTTCCACAGTCGCCGGGCCGGAATAGATCGGTAGATTTTGCAGGCAACCTCGCCGTTTTCATTGGTGCGGTAGCCTTCTGTCACCGGCCAGTGACGCCAAACAACACGGATATCGTCCTCGGCCAGATCCGATTCGTTAGCCGGGAATACCAGATCCCAGTCACGATCATCTTTGACGGCCTGCATGAACTGGTCTGTAATAAGGCATGACAGATTAAATTGGCGCAGGCGGCCATCCTCGCGCTTAGCCCGAATAAAGTCTGTGATATCCGGGTGGCTAATGTCGAAGGTGCCCATCTGCGCACCGCGTCGCCCACCGGCCGAGGATACGGTAAAGCACATGGCGTCATAGATATCCATAAACGACAGGGGCCCAGAGGTATAGGCGCCGGCACCGCTGACAAACGCCCCCTTGGGCCGCAAGGTTGAGAACTCATAGCCGATCCCACAGCCGGCCTTCAGTGTCAGGCCAGCCTCATGGGTCTTGCCGAGGATGCCGTTCATCGAATCTGGAATAGTCCCTGACACTGTGCAGTTGATCGTGCTGGTGGCCGGCTTGTGCTCGTGTGCTCCGGCATTGGAGACGATTCGTCCAGCCGGAATTGCCCCGTTTCTAAGTGCCCAGAGAAAGGCGGTGTACCACTGCTCTTGTTTTTCGGGAGTCGTTTCGGCATCGGCCAGCGCTCGCGCGATACGCTGGTAGGTGTGGTCTATATCCGTATCCAGCGCCTCGCCCGACTTGGTTTTTAGCCGGTATTTCTTGTCCCAGATATCAATAGATGCACTTTGGAAGGAGATGTCGTTTCTCGAGCCAGAGGCGGTCAAAGTGCTCGCGTTTTTCATTCTTTTATGTCTGCTTGTCTGTAGTTTTCAGGGCAAAAAACGCCCCCGGAGTCGGCGCACACTGCAACACCGATTCCGTCGTGACCTACATCATCCTTTATAGTTTTGGAAAGTTTTTCATACGCCACTAATTTTATTATTTTTGGGTAGGTCTGGTCAGTAGCACTACATATTGTGGCGTTGGCGAGAGAATACGCCCAACATATAGGGAGGTCAAATTTTTCTGTTGAGAGCGCTAAGAGCAAGTAGAAAACGTATTTCTGCTCAGACAGTCAGGCGCCGGTAGATGTCCGAGACCCGAATGGGCAGTCGGTGGACGTTGTCAACCTGGGTGTAATTCACCGCGCCGTACATGTGCGGCAGATAGTCGCGGGCCTCGCGGTCTATAGTGATGCAAAAGGGGTGAATACCGGAGCGCTTCGCTTCTATCAGTGCTTGGCGCGTGTCTTCGATACCGTACTCACCGCGATAGCCGTCGTAGTCGTCCGGCTTGCCATCCGAGAGAGTAATCAGCAGGCGGGTTCTTGAGGACACTTTGTTTAGCAGCATGGTTAGGTGGCGAATAGTAGCGCCCATTCGCGTGTAGTCTTTGGGTTCGATGCCGGCAATACGCGCCTTCACCGCATCCGAGTACGCTTCGTCCATTTCCTTGATACGGTATAACTCACAGCGTTTGCGGGTCATGCCGGAAAATCCATAGATCGCGTAACGATCACCGAGAACCTGCAAGGCCTCGCACAGCAGCACGAGACACTCACGCTCGGCATCATTGATCCAGCCCTTGGTTGAGCCGCTGACGTCGACCATGAAGATCACGGCAATGTCGCGCTCAGACCGATCAAGGCGCGAGAGTACGCGATCGCTCATTTCTTCCCCGCAAAAAGCGTTGACGCGTGCATCTACCAAAGCATCTAGATCAATCTCATCCCCGCTGCGCTGGCGGCGCGCCGGGCGTACGCTGGCGCGCAGGGCTTCGAAAGTTCGGCGTAGTTCAATCACAGAACCTTTATATTTTTCAATGGTTTGGGGGTAGAAACTCCCCTCGCCCATCGGCATTTGGAGCTCCCGCAGCACACACCAGTTCTTGCGGTAGTGGCGCCGGCGAAAATCCCACTCATCGTAGTGATAGCACGGGTTTTGGGGGTATTGATTGGGCTCCTCGCCTTGTGGGCTTAACGACGGCTGTTCCCCGGCGTCGTAATTCGTTGCGCCAGTTGGCGCCAGTGCCTTTGTCGGCAGTTGGTCAAAGTCGAGTAGCAGGGATTGCACCAATTGATTCACCGCGGGTGGCGCGCTCGTTGATTTGCCGTTGATCTCAATAGAAAAAGGCACCGGCCCGAAGGCGTCTTTGGGATCGTCATCGCTGGTGATCTTAAGCTCTTGGGCCGTATTGCCCTCCAGCGGCTGATCTTTGAGCCATTGGGCAAGTTGCGCCTGTAATTGTTCGCGTTCGCGCTGAGCTCGGATGTCCATCGTCTGTTCAGCGAGAGCGATATCGATGTGCCCCGCCCAAGGCGGTGCTAAAGCTAAGTCTTGGTTATCCCTGTAGGCCTGCTCAAGCACGGCGAGGGTATGAGTGACAGTGGCATCGGCGCAGCACAAAGGTGCGATCAGGGCTTGCCATTTTGGATTGTCCTTCGGCGATTGGTTCAGCAGTAGATCCATCTGCCGGCCGAGTCCCGGCAGTGTTCTGCGAATACAGGCGTCAAGGCGGGCTTGCTCAAGGCGTTCAAACAGTTGTTGCGCCTTCTTTGAATCCGAATAGCGCGACAGTTGCTCGGATAGGCGCGGGGCATTTGGACTCGCCCGGCGAAACGTACCGAATCGTGTCTGTGCCCAAAGTTGTGTCGCGATCAGGCGATACAAAGACAGGTTTTTTTCTCGGCTTGGGTAATCGTTGATCGTGCCGGGCAGATACAC
>JAPKAJ010000185.1 GCA_028825345.1 Arenicellales bacterium
TCTACAACGCCTCACCACAAGGCACGCTTGTGTTGTGCCTGATTTTCCCGCGCGGCCTGGATTATGAAAAAAATTGACAAGATTCTGGTAGCGAATCGAAGCGAAATCGCGATTCGGGTTATGCGCGCTGCGGCCGAACTGGATATTGCCAGTGTGGCTATTTATTCCGAGGAAGATCGCTTTGCCCTGCACCGGTTTAAAGCGGCACAGGCCTACCGTATAGGCAAGGGTTGTTCACCGGTGCAGGCCTATTTGCAAATAGACGAGATTGTAAAGGTCGCTGTGCGCTCGGGCGCGGATGCAGTCCACCCCGGTTATGGGTTTCTCTCAGAGAGTCCCGACTTTGCCAGAGCCTGTATCTCAGCAGGGCTGGTGTTCATCGGGCCATCACCCGAGGTGATGAGTCGTCTGGGAAACAAGGTTCAGGCCCGCGCCTTGGCGCAGGAGAACCATGTGCCGGTGATGCCGGCAACCGATGCTTTGCCCTCAGATTCAGCTGCCGTTCGGGTGCTGGCAAACACGATCGGCTATCCACTGATGCTTAAGGCCTCGTGGGGTGGCGGGGGTCGCGGCATGCGGGTTATTGGAAGCGACGCCGAACTCGATTCCATGATCGATATCGGACGGCGAGAAGCGGATACTGCATTCGGCAATGACGAGGTTTACCTTGAAAAGCTGGTACGCCGGGCGCGGCATGTCGAAGTGCAGGTCCTCGGAGATCAGCAGGGCAATCTGGTGCACCTGTTTGAGCGAGATTGCACAGTACAGCGCCGTAACCAGAAAGTGGTCGAGCGTGCTCCAGCGTTTTTCCTGACAGATTCGGAGCGTGAAACCATCTGCGAGGCTGCACTGCGTTTGTGCC
This sequence comes from Arenicellales bacterium, assembly GCA_028825345.1. Lineage (GTDB taxonomy): Bacteria > Pseudomonadota > Gammaproteobacteria > Arenicellales > UBA868 > UBA868. The sequence continues at coordinate 863 of JAPKAJ010000185.1, forward strand.
GGGGTGTCGGTTATTACAACGCCGGCACGGTGGAGTTTCTGCAAGATATTGATTCCGGCGAGTTCTACTTTATCGAGGTGAATCCACGCATCCAGGTCGAACATACGGTCACGGAGGAAATCACTGGCATTGATATCGTAAAGGCCCAGATTCGGATCGCCCAGGGTTGTACGATCGGCACTGACGAATCCGGGGTTCCACCACAGCAGAAGATTTTGCTGCGTGGCCATGCCATGCAGTGTCGTATTACCACGGAAGATGCCCAAAACAACTTTATTCCAGACTACGGAGAGGTCGATACCTACCGCAGCTCTTCGGGTTTTGGTATCCGTCTGGATGCCGGCACAGCCTACAGCGGCGCACGGGTGACTCGCCACTATGATTCGCTGTTGGTCAAGGTCACCAGCCGGGGCAATACCCCGGAAGAGGTTATCCGACGCATGCTTAGGGCTTTGCACGAGTTTCGGGTAGGTGGCGTTAACACCAACATACCTTTTTTGATCGGATTGCTTAGTAACGAAGATTTCCGTCGGGCCGATTACACCACGCGCTTTATTGACGACACGCCGGAGCTGATGTCGTTTCCACGCCAGCGCGACCGGGTCACGCGGCTGTTGCGTTTTATCGGCGATATCACAGTTAACGGTAACCCGACGGTTAAGGGGCGGCGGGTGCCACAATCACCACGCGTACCGCGGGTACCGCGGGTTGGCGAACAGCCACTGCTGCCGGGCAGTTGCGACCGATTGGCTGAATTGGGCCCGCAGGGATTTGCGCGCTGGATGCTGGATCAGCCACAGGCCCTGATCACCGATACCACTTTTCGCGATGCCCATCAGTCGCTGCTGGCAACCCGCGTGCGCAGTTATGATCTGATCGCGGTTGCCGATGCCTATGCCCGGAAGCTACCACAGTTGCTCTCGGTTGAGTGCTGGGGCGGGGCGACCTTTGACGTTGCGATGCGTTTTCTCAACGAATGCCCATGGCAGCGTCTGGCGGCACTGCGTGAGCGCATGCCCAATATTCTCACCCAGATGCTGCTCCGCGCCTCGAACGCTGTGGGCTATACCAATTACCCGGATAACGTGGTGCGATATTTTGTCGGTCAGGCTGCTGCAGGTGGTGTGGATGTGTTTCGTATATTTGACTCTCTCAACTGGGTTGAGAATATGCGTGTGGCCATTGATGCGGCTGGAGAGACTGGCAAGTTGGTCGAGGGCGCGATCTGCTTTACGGGTAATCTCAGCGATCCGCAGTGCACCAAATACAACCTGGACTATTACCTCGATCTTGCCCGCCAACTGGAAGCGGCCGGCTCACACATCCTCGGTCTTAAGGATATGGGTGGGCTGTGTCGTCCGCAGGCTGCCCGCGACCTGATTGGCGCACTTAAAAGCGAGGTATCCATCCCGATTCATTTTCACACTCACGATACCAGCGGCATCGCCGGCGCCAGCGTGCTGGCAGCGGTAGAAGCCGGAGTCGATGCGGTCGACTGTGCCATGGATGCCATGAGCGGTTTGACCTCGCAGCCCAATTTGGGGTCTATTGTCGAAGCCTTACGTCACGGGCCGCGCGATACCGGCCTGGATGCCGATGCCATCCGCGAACTGTCTCGCTATTGGGAGGCGGTGCGCGAAAATTACGCGGCTTTTGAAGGTGAGGAACGTGCCGGTGCATCAGAGGTTTATGCCCATGGGATACCGGGTGGGCAGTACACTAACCTGCGTGAACAGGCGCGCTCGCTGGGGCTGGCGGATCGCTGGTCCGAGGTGGCGCACGCTTATGCGCAGGTCAACGATCTTTTTGGCGACATCATCAAGGTAACGCCCACCTCAAAAGTAGTCGGCGACATGGCGTTAATGATGGTAACCAATGGCCTGACCCGACAGAACATCGAGGATCCGGACTATCCCGTCGCCTTTCCTGAATCCGTGGTGTCATTATTTCGCGGCGACATCGGTCAACCTTACGGCGGCTTCCCCGAGGCTTTGCAGAAGAAGATTCTTGGCGGTGAGGCACCATTGATCGAACGTCCGGGGGAAATCTTACCGCCGGCTGATCTTAATGTCATGCGCGAAGAGGCTGAACAGCAGATTGAGCGGTCGTTGTCGGATGCGGAACTGGCTTCTTATCTGATGTACCCGCAGGTCTTTACCGATTATGCCCAGTCCCGTAGACAGTACGGCGACATGACCGCAGTGCCGACCCGAGTTTTCTTCTATGGAATGGAATCAGGCCAGGAGATCAACATTGATCTGGAAACCGGCAATACCCAGATCATCCGGTTCCTGGGTTTGAGTGAGCATCATGACGATGGCCTGCGTACAGTATTTTTTGAAGTAAATGGTCAGCCGCGACAGATCAACGTGACTGATCGCGCTTATGAAGTTAGCCGTCCAACGCAGCCCAAGGCCGACCCCACTGACCCAGGCCAGGTGGGCGCACCGATGCCGGGTCTGATCGTGCAGATCAACGTGGCGTCGGGCGACACCGTGCGGGCTGGTGAGGTGTTAATCATTATCGAAGCAATGAAGATGCAGACCAGCGTTCGCGCTGAGCGCGACAGTACGGTCGGCGCGGTAAAGGTAGAGCCTGGCCAGCAGGTAGATGTCAAGGATCTGCTACTGGAGCTTGATTGAGCCTGCCAGTATCGGGTGGCTTTGCTATGCTTGCCTTTTGAACTGGCCACGCCAATAGATCAGACGCTTGAAGGCCGACATTGTCATTATCGGTGGTGGAATTATTGGCTCCAGTATCGCCTATCACCTCCGGCGGCTGCCCGGTTCAGGTACGGTACTGGTACTCGAACGCGACCCAACCTACACCAACGCGGCTACGCCGCTCGGCAACGGCGGGATACGCCGGCTTTTCAGTTTGCCGGAAAACATCCAGATGGCAGGCTATGGCCTTGCGTTTTACCGTGATTTCGCACGCCAGATGGCGCTTGTTGGTCAAAGTGAGAGTGTGGATATCGGTTTCAGGAGACAGGGATATCTTTTCATCTCGGATCGCGGCGGGTCTGCACAGATGGAGACCAATTTCCGATTACAGGAGGAGATGGGCGTCGAGGTCGAACTGCTGCAGCCGGCCGTATTGCGACAGCGCTTCCCGTCACTGTCCATCAGTGGCATCGATCTTGCAGTGTTGTCGGATCATGACGGCTGGATAGATCCTTATGCGGCGTTGATTGGGTTTCGCCACAAGGCAATTGAACTGGGCGCACGCTACCGCAAGGCGCAAGTTACTGGCCTGATAGCAGAGGGTCCGGCAGTGCGCAAGGCTATACTGGCAGATGGCAGCACTGTTGAAGGCGACGTGTTCGTTAATGCGGCAGGCGCCTGGTGCACGGAGCTTGCGGCGACCGTGGGCCTTGAACTGCCGGTGGAACCGATGTCGCGGGAGAGTTATTTTTTCCGCTGCAGTCAGCCGCTCGAAGCGCTGCCGTTCATCAAGACTGAATCCGATCTTGCTTTTCGTCCTGAGGGCGGGGGCTATGTTGGCGGGGTGCCAGACTGGGATGAGCCGCCAGGCTGGAATTTCAACGTATCGCCCAGCCGTTTTGAGGAGGTGGTGTGGCCGGCCCTGGCGGGGCGGATTCCATCAATGCAGTCCGTCAGGCTTGAGCGCAGCTGGCGCGGACACTACGCCCGCAGCATATTGGACTATTCGCCTATTCTGGGCGCGTGGACTGGAGGCCTTGAGAACTTTTTTCTCGCTAACGGTTTTTCAGGTCACGGTATCATGCATGCCCCGGCTGTGGGTCGGGGCCTGGCAGAGCTCATTGTTCAGGGTCGTTATGCCAGTATTGATCTTGGTTGTTTCGGTTATGAACGCATTCGGGCAGGGCGGCCCTACCGGGAAAAAGGCATCATCTGATAACCCAAAGGCGGATTCTGTTGCCAGCGTTCACCTCTTGGGTTAGCGTGCAGTTT
>JAPKAJ010000015.1 GCA_028825345.1 Arenicellales bacterium
GAGAAACGCTTGGCAAAGAAATCGACCATCTGTGGTACCAGATTGTCACCCATGCCTTGCTCAACAGCTGTTGTCAGCGCCTCGTTGGCACATGCCGACATGATAGTATCAGCGCCCAGATCCTGAGCCATCTTCCGGTAGTAACCCACATCCTTGGCTGCATTGCGCACCGAGAAGGCCAACGTCTCCGGGTTGCCGTCTATGCCATAGGCCTTGATGAAATCCATCATACCGGACTGCAGTGGCCCTGCAGACATCACATCATACAACCCCTGCCGGGACACGCCGGCCAGGTCTGCCATGGCAAAAGCCTCGGCCATGGCGTTGGCAGTGGTCATCGCGAAAAAGTTGTTGATCAGTTTGATTTTATGACCCGTTCCCAGTTCACCCAGATGGAATACATTCTCACCCAAGTCGTCCAGTACCGGGCTGGCCTGATCAAATGCAGCCCGATCGCCGGAGCACATGATGTTCAGCAGTCCATCCACCGCATGTGAGGGTGTCCGGCTCAGTGGAGCGTCCAGATAGGTTGCCCCAGCTGCGGCTACTTTTTTGCCCAGCACCTTGGTTGACTCCGGCAATGAGGTGCCAAAATCAATCACGATCACTCCCGGCTTTAATCCGGCTATCACGCCATCAACTCCATTCATCCGGCTCTCAACCGAGGCAGAAGTATCCATGCACAGCATGACGATATCGCTCGCCATGGCCAGTTCTCGGGCGTTCACGGCCTCAACCGCACCTTTGGCTACGGCAGCATCAATGCGAGGCCGCGACACATTCCCCATAACGGTCAGGCTATAACCAAGGGACTGTAGACGCTCCACCATGGCCGCACCCATCAAGCCTATGCCGATAAATCCGATGTTTGGTTTTGTCATTGTTTTTTCTCTCAATTAATTGCAGCGGGCGAATGGTTCGGGGCAACGCCCCGGGTAAAATTATCGAGCCAACGATTTTAGTCTGGGCGTAAGACAGCCAAATTGGACAGGGTCACGTTGGGGTTGGGACTGATCCCAGTATAGGTCTGAAAACTACGTATTGCCATGTGCTGGAACAGATCGAACCCGGTCAGAGTGGTCAGCCCGGCGTGGCTGCAATCGGCCAGAAACTGAGTGTCGGTTGGCGTGTACACCGCATCAAAGGCCCATGCCTGCTTGCCGATCAGGTCGGCTGCAAATGCACTGCCAGGACTGTACTCCATGCCCAACGGCGTGGCATTGACCAAGCCATCGGCCCCTTTAATGGCCTCGGGCCACTGGTCCGGTGACGCTATCGTGGCGCAGGGCCCGAGACGTTTGGCAAGATCCTTGGCGCGGTCAGTCGAGGTATCAAAAATTGTAATTTCGCTGGCCCCAAGCTCGACCAAAGCCGGGCCGATCGCACGTGCAACACCACCTGCCCCTGCCAAGGCAACCGCGCCAACCGAGGTGGTTGGCAGTTGCAAAGCCCAGGCCGACATGAACCCGGAATAGTCGGTATTGAGCCCGGTCAGCGTGTCCCCAAACACCAGAATGTTTGAGGCGCCCAACTGGCGCAATTCGGATGGCATGCCCTCGCCAGCATAGTCTGCCGCGTCCTGTTTATAAGGATGCGTGACTGAAACGCCGTGCCAGTTATCAGCCCGCAAGCCATCTACAAATTTCGCAAAGTCAAAATCCGATTGCCCAGCTGTATCGATCAGCTCAAAGCTGAGTTCAATACCTGCCTCTTGGCACATCAGTTGCAGCGCCGCGGGAAATCGCGTCTGGCCTATGTGGTCACCAATAAGGCCACAGCGAAGGCTTTTCATTGCGTTGATTCGCCCATCAGCGCTGCCTCGATCTGCAGCGTTGCAGCAAGCGTCTTGGTCGCGTCCCGCGCATCAATCAACGGCGCCGCGCGTCCTGCGACAACATCAGCAAAATGTTCGAGCTGAGCCACCAATGGTACCCCCTCAGCGCAGGAGATTTTGCTCGGCTGCGCGGCCTGTGACCAGTCCTTTGCCTCACCCCAGAGCGTCAGCGAGGGAAAGCTGATCGCACCTTTGGTTCCGGTGATCCACAACATGTCCTGATTTGTGGTGCCAATGTTGGGGTTCTCACCAGTGCCTGCCTCAAATCCCCAAGGCGATGGACTGGTATCGGCAAAGGCAAGTGTAGCCACAGTACCATTGGCGAATCCCAGAGTGACGCCGCCGCTTTCGATCCGGCCCTGCCCGCGCAATGCGCCGGAGCCAAAGCCCGACACATGGATCAGATCGCCAAACAGATACCGTAGCAGGTCCAACTCGTGTACCAGATTGATCATGATCGGCGAACCTGCCCGTCCTGCCCGCCAAGGCACATCAAAATATTCATTCGGCTTGCGAACCGCCCAGATCATCGAAGCCAATACCGTTGCGCCAATCTGTCCCGTATCCAACAGCTCTTTCAATGCACGCACTTTGGGGTGATAGCGCCGATGATGCCCCACCAAGGCCACTACACCAGCGCGCTCAACAGCTCCAACAATGCTGTGGGCTTGTTCAAGAGTGCTCGCTACCGGCTTTTCGATCACCATATGCCATCCACGCTCGGCCGCAGTTTCGGCATTGGTCGCATGTAGATCGGTGGGGGTGGCAATAATGATGCCGTCAACCGGTACATCAACTGCTTCAATACAGTCAAAGCTGGCGCCTGGAGCGGCAGCTCGAACTTTTGGATCCGGGTCGATCACCCCGACCAGGTCGAAGCCCCGATGGTCAAGAACATGGGCGATGTGGCGTGTCCCAATCAACCCGCCACCTGCCACTACAATACGCATCGATTCTCTTTCACAGTCTCCAGCCATGCCTCTTTGCACAAGGCTACCGAGCTTCTATTTTAGACTACCTGACGAGCATCTTCAGTTCAGAGAAGAACAGGATCAGCATCAGAGCCAACAGCTAAATACCAATGATGGGAAGGGAATCGCGGAAGAGTTCTCCCAGGAAAATATTCGCTACCAACGCCGATTTTATTTGATCCCAAGCAGGGTGGTCCTGCAGTTTGCCTGCGCTGTCATCGCGGCACGTTCCCGTGATGAGTGCTATAGGGCTGATACAATGGCTTCTCACTATTTGCCGGACAGATCATGAAAGATCGTTTTGTGCAGTGGGCCAAGGAGAATGGTCATGCGCTGGCCTGGTGTGTGCTACTGCTGATTTCGTTCTTCTACTATGTGTCTTTGATGCTGAGTGGCTGATCGCTGCGAACGACGGCTTCTGATTGGCAAACCGGGAATCTGCCGGGAGTTGGAGTTTCTCTGGCATGACCTATAGGGCCCAGGGCCCCAGCGGCCGCTGATGACGTAATCTGCTGGCGGTTTTAGAGCTAAGGTATTTGTACCATGTGGCTATGAGGTTACCCGATCTTTGGGTTCACCCGTCGCGAGGTACATCTCAATATTTTCTATCACGCGAAATCCCATGTCATCTCGAGCTTCAGTCGTAGCCGTTCCAACATGGGGAGACAGCACGACGTTTTGCATCTCGATCAGGGCAGGATTAACCTTCGGCTCGTTTTTATAGACATCAAGGCCCGCACCGGCAATCACGCCGTTTTGCAGGGCGCGTATCAAAGCATCTTCGTCGACGACAGCGCCTCGTGCAGCGTTAATCAGCACGCTGTTTGGCTTCATGGCGGCAAACGCATGATCATCGATAAGGTGCTGGGTCTGGGGTGTTAGCGGGCAGTGGATTGAGACAATATCGGCAAGCGCGAGCAGTTCGTAAAGGTCGGGACAGTAACGAGCCTCGAATTCTTTTTCGGCCGTGCGGTTTCTTTTCCGATTATGGTAAAGGACCGACATGCGAAACCCCCGAGTACGATGAGCGACGGCTTGCCCGATGCCGCCAAGGCCAATGATGCCGACCGTTTTTCCCCAGACTCTGAGGCCACACAAGGGGTCATCGACCTTAAAGCCCTGCCAGTCGCCGCGCCGCACAACGTTATCCAGATCAATCAAGCGTCGACAGACCGATATCATCAAACCAACCGTGAGATCTGCCGTATCTTCTGCAACGACGTCTGGCGTATTACTGACGTAAATACCACGCTGAGTAGCGGCTGAAACATCGATATGCTGAGTGCCTGCACTGATGGTTGCGATCAGTTTTACGCTATCAGGCAATTTTGAGATCAAGTGCGCATCTATCGGATCGAAACCGCAAGGGCAAAGTACAGTTGCGCCTTGACACTGCTCCACGATCTCTTCGACGCTCATTATTCGATCAGAGGGGTTCAATCTCGCATCGAAGCGCTCCGCAATAGCGGTTTGGACGGTCTTTGTCCAACTTCGGGTTACTACTACCACAGGTTTTGTCACTTTTTCTTCCTCACAATTCTAGCGGGGTGCTACAACATAAAACTCGTTCGCCTAAGGCTTGGGATCAGAGTGAGTCGCTGCCACCGCCGATCGCGACAATGCTGCCGGCGCCCGCAGAAATAAGGCCACGACTGCCAAGAGTATCGGCAGAAGGGCCAGGCTCCGAAGAGTCCAGTCATAAGTGCCGGAGATATCGAAAGCCATCGCCAGAGGGAGTGGGCCCAGGGACGCTCCGACGATGACGATCATTTGTCCCGTGCCCTGGATGCTACCCAGGTGTTTGCGCCCAAAGTACCTCGGCCAAAGAAACGCAACATAGTTCATGGTGGCGGCGTTATTCAGGCCGAAAATCATGGCATAAATCACGGCCCCCGTCATACTGCCGACCAGGGTGACAGACACAAGTGACGCTGCCATAACGACAAGGCCGCCGGCGAGCATCCACTCGGTTCGAAAACGATCAAGCATACGACCAATGATTGGCATTGTGATCGCTGCTGTAATGCCAGTAATGGTAAACATGGAAGTCGCGTCTTGTGCAGAGAGGCCATGTTTCATCAAAATGCCTTTGTTCTCTACGTGGAGTGCAGTCACCAGCATCGATAGAGCAAAAAGGCTGGCTGTAATAATATAGAACGTCGACGATCGCAGGGCTTCGCCTCGAGTCAGCCCGGTCATCACAGTAGGTTCACCGGAGTCATTGTCCGGTGGGACACCGTCTGGTGCGAGGCCGACCTGCTCAGGTTTGTTGTAGGCCAACAGAATGATCGGCGGCAACAGAATAATCCAGGTGCTGATTCCGAGCCAGATCCAGGTCTCGCGCCAGCCAATGGTCTCGATCAACCATTGGCATAAAGGGGGGTGTATCGCCATCGAAATCGGGAACCCCAGCGACATTATGCCAAGTGCAAAGCCCCGCTTGCGGTTAAACCATTGAGAGACCAAGTTGTTGCAGCTCAGCATCAAGGAGCCTTGGCCGAGAAATCGCAAGCAGCCAAAACCGATTGCGATGGCAAGCCAACTTGATGCAAAACTAAACAACACGCAGGCGAGGCCGAGTGCCAGCGTAAGTATCCAGAGTAAGCGGGCCGGACCGACCCGATCAATCACGCTACCGAGCTTGGGCAGCAAAAAGGCAGCGACCAAGGTAGCAGCGCCATACGCCGCTGCAATGGCGGTGCGGGAAAGCCCGAGCTCCTGCGACAGCGGGTCGAAAAACAAGCCAATCAGATGTGATTGACCTGGTCCGGTACCAAACATGGTGAGTGCAGCAACCGGAAGAATGACCCAACCATAGAATACTCGTTGGTTCATAGTCCGAAACAGCGATTGTCGAAGTCCAGTGAGCATAGATAGATCAGGCAAGTGGGTTAGCCGTTGAGGCTAGGTGAATAATCAGGGTTTAAAACCTATAGGTCTTGACCAAAGCTCAGCAGAGCTGAGATCAGTGGTTGTGGTGCTTCAGCCGGGAGCATATGGCCGGCATTTTCTACATCGACTCGGCGAACGTTCGGGATTCTTCCTACCAGTTTGTCAACAACTTCGGCGTCGAAAAATACTCGATCATTCAAGCCCATAATCACCAGGACAGGGCAGGCGATGTGTTCGTAGTCGACGTTCCAATCGGCTGCACCCATATTTTTCAGCAGATTATAGGTGCCAGAATTTTTATCCAGTGGCTGGTAGTCGGTATCGGGTTTGATAAAGGCCTTTCGATTGGCAGCGAGCCAGTCAGGCCCCCAAAGCAGCGGCGTCATCATGTCGCCCATCAGCTGAGGGCCGCCGACCTCCATGACCCGGACCACCGCATCATTGATCCACGCTATACGGGGTCCGATCTGCCGCAAGGTATTGATGAGGACTAATCCAGCCACATCCAACCCGGCGAGATGTGATTGGGTGGCGAAAAGGCCGCCAATCGACAGCCCGACCAAGACCGGTCGCTTGATCTCCAGGGTTTCGATGATCAGGCGCAAGTCCCCAGCGATTAGTGTGTCGTTAAGTGCTGTTCCGGGTGAGAAGGGGCTGTCGGGTTGGCCACGAAAGTTATAAGCGAGGGTGCCATAACCGGCGTCGCGGAGCGCTGGGCCAACGTCTTGCTGCCATTGTTGGGCGGTTCCAGAGACCGGATTGACGAAAACAAAAGTGGGGGCATCGGCGCCCGATGGCGCATCATGCTCATAGTACAGACCGTCGTTGGCACTGATTCTCAGATATGACATTTCTCTTCTCCTGTCAGAATTTCCAAATCATAGCCTCTTCAGAAATCGCAGGTACTGGCTTCGGCCCTGTGGTATGACCGCGATGTTTGCCGGCGGGGTCATCGCGGCGCCAGTTGTCCAGCCCGGCCGTAGTCTGTGGGCGTTAACCGTTGCTGGTACCGTATCGGGTTGCGATAGCTTCGATTGAATAAGTTTCAGGTCTTCAGGTATTTAATGGCTCCCAAGCAAGTGCTGAAAAATAAGACCCAGCGCTGAAGCGCAACCCGTAACGGCCAGGTAGTCATGCGGTTTAATAGTGTGCAGCGAAACCCCCGGGGTTTAGTGGGAGGCCCGCTTTGGTGGCATTGACAGCGCTGATCGGTGCATTTGGGATATGAAGAAGGAAAAATCAAGCCATTTGAATTTGGCGGAAGTAGCCCAACGAGCGGTATCGCCAAGGTCGCGGCGCGCCCGATTCAAGCGCAGTCAACGGCGATCGACCACACGAAGTTCAGCGTCCGGTATGATGGTCGACTTTTCTGATTAAGAAATAGGCCTGCACAACATGCTGCGACTCGCAGAAAAAATGAGCCGGCTCGGCACCGAAACGGCTTTCGATGTTCTGGCTCGGGCCGATGTATTGGCGCGTGGAGGGCAGGATATCATTAATCTTGGGATCGGCCAGCCAGATTTCAAAACCCCGGAGCACATTGTGGAGGCGGCAGTCAAAGCACTTCATGACGGCCACCATGGCTACACCCCTTCTCCGGGTATTCCACAGTTGCGCGAATCGGTAGCACAGGATCTTGTGAAGCGTCGGGGAGCCAAGGTTTCTGCCGATCGTATTGTGATTGTCCCAGGCGGAAAGGTAACGATGTTTTTCGCAATCCTGATGTTCGGTGAGCCGGGTGCAGAAATCCTGTATCCCAACCCTGGATTCCCAATCTACCAGTCGGTCATCGAGTTCACCGGCGCAAAGGCCGTGCCCATACGCCTGCTGGAAGAGAACGATTTTTCTTTCGATGCCGACACAATCCTGGGTCAGATTACCGAGAACACCCGATTATTGATTCTGAATTCTCCCGCCAATCCAACCGGTGGGGCTGTGCCCAGAGCTGAGATGGATCGGTTGGTATCGGGCCTGACGGAAAAGCATCCAAACGTTGCAATATTGAGTGACGAGATCTATTCACGAATTACGTACGACGACCGGGAGCACGTATCACTCCTGTCGTATCCGGAACTCGATGATCGACTCATTTTGCTCGATGGCTGGAGTAAGACTTATGCAATGACCGGATGGCGGATGGGCTATGCGGTCTGGCCTGAAGCGCTGGTAGAAGGCGCGACTCGTTTGGCGGTCAATTGCCACTCTTGTGTGAATTCTGCCGCTCAGTATGCCGGGATCGCTGCCTTGGAAGGGCCACAGGATGCGGTTGATGGGATGGTGTCGGCATTCGACGAAAGGCGGCGTGTGATTGTGGCGGGGTTAAACAGTCTTCCCGGTGTGAGTTGCCGTACACCGATTGGCGCGTTCTATGTTTTCCCGAACATCCGCAAGACAGGATTGACCGCTCGGGTTCTACAGGATCGTTTGCTCGAAGAAGTGGGTGTCGCAACGGTTGCAGGCACGAGCTTTGGCGCTCTTGGAGAAGGCTACATCAGATTCTCATATGCCAACAGCGTAGAGAACATCGAGATAGCATTAGATCGTGCGGCTGAACTCTTGCGTGCTGTATGAGGTGTACTGCCCAAAGGGCACATAAATTGAAAAGGAGATAATCGAGATGACTGAACTTTCAAAATCAAAGATGTATTTGGGCGGAGAGTGGGTGGAACCACTGACTGGGGATTATTTTGAGTCGCACAATCCGTACACGGGCAAACCATGGATGCTGGTCGGTAGAGGTGGGGAGGACGACGCCAACCGAGCAGTCGACGCTGCGAAAAAGGCATTTCATAACCCCGAGTGGCGGGATATGACGCCAACCGCGCGCGGACATCTCCTTCGGAAATTAGGGGATCTAATAGCCGAGAATGCAGAAGCTCTGGCAAAAGTCGAGGTGCAGGACAACGGTAAGTTATATGCTGAGATGCACATGCAGATGCGTTACGCGCCGCAATGGTATTACTACTTCGGGGGGCTGGCGGACAAGATCGAGGGTTCGATTTTTCCAATAGATAAGCCGGAAGTCTTTGCCTATACCCGGCATGAGCCTCTTGGCGTTTGTGTAGCGATTATTCCGTGGAACTCGCCACTTCTATTGGTAAGTTATAAGTTGGCACCGGCCTTGGCGGCAGGCAATACGGTCATCATAAAGCCCTCTGAGTTCACCTCGGCATCAGCTCTAGAATACGTAAAATTAGTTGAGGCAGCCGGATTCCCCAAAGGCGTGGTCAACGTGGTCACAGGATACGGGAAAGAAGTTGGCGAAGCCTTGATTACCCACCCGGATGTGGCCAAGGTTGCATTTACCGGCGGCTCCGCGAGCGGTCGGCATGTGTACTCGCGCGCGGCTCAGTCATTAAAGAAAGTGAGTCTGGAGTTGGGTGGTAAATCTCCAAACATCATTTTTGATGACTGCAACATCGATAATGCGGTTAAGGGGGCTATATCGGGGATTTTTGCTGCCACGGGGCAGACCTGTATCGCGGGATCCAGGCTTTTGGTCCAGGAATCGATCCACGATGAAATTGTAGAAAAATTGGTCGCTTTGGCCAAGACGGCAAGAATGGGTGATCCGATGTCGAAAGATACTCAGGTTGGGCCAGTCACGACCTATCCACAGTACGAAAAGGTATTGAGCTATCTGCAAATCGCCCATGATGAAGGGGTCGATTGTGTTCTTGGCGGCGATAAAGCGACGCGCCCCGAATGTGGCGAAGGCTGGTTTGTGGAGCCGACAATTTATACCAATGTCGACAATAGTATGCGAATTGCACAGGAGGAAGTTTTTGGCCCGGTGCTTTCCGTCATTCCCTTCAAGGACGAAGAAGAGGCTATTGCGATCGGCAACGACGTGGTATTTGGCCTTGCTGCTGGTATTTGGACACAGAGTATTCGACGGGCGATCGAGCTGCCGAAAAAACTGCAAGCTGGAACAGTCTGGGTCAATATGTATCGTGCGGTCAGCTACATGGCGCCGTTCGGAGGATACAAGCAGTCCGGTTTGGGACGAGAGAACGGGCAGGAGGCAATTCGGGAATATATGCAAACGAAGACCGTCTGGTTGTCTACCTCAGAAGAGGTGCCCAACCCGTTTATCATGCGTTGACCTGGCGATGCACAAAACCAGGTAACGGCGCGCCAACCCGCCAGTCAGGGTAAAGAAGTGAAGTGAGGTAAGGTAAGGTAAGGGGTAGTCTTTCCTGGTGTCTTCGTGGTCAGGTGACCCTAGATTAATTCACACCAGCCAAAGCGGTCGGCCAGACGATAGGCGATCGCAAGTTCTATCCATAGATTCCATTCTTCGACAGGCACTTGGGTGCGAAGTGTTGCTTTTAGAATAACGGGTAGTGGATCACCGTTGAATTTCACTATGCGTAGATATTAATGGATCGATCGACAGCTCTGTCGCTGGCACCGGAGCCGCGATCACTTGTGTTGCTCCCTCGAGTCGCGTCGTCTGTAACGCCGCAGGCATAGCGGTTGATCGTTGGTGCTCGCGGTTGTCAGTGGATTACCGCCGATTAAGGCATCTCGGCACAGGCTGCAATGATCGATTCAGAATCTAAATGATATGCCCTGTATAGCTCGGACAGGGTGCCCGATTCGCCATATCGTTCAACGCCGAGCGGCCGCACTGGATGGCCATGGACTGCGCCAAGCCAACTCAAGATGGAAGGATGACCATCAACGACCGTTACGATTCGGGCAGAATCCTTGAGCGGTGAAAGGAGGCGTTCCACTGGCGCTGCCGTGCTGCTGTTACCCGCTTGACGCTGGCGTTGCGCAGCAAGCCAAGCGCGATAAAGGCGATCAGGCGACGTGACCGCAAGTAAACCAACTCCCGGATTCTGTTCGGCGATCTTTGTGTATGCGCTCAATGCTTCTGGGCCTACTGCACCGGTATAGGCAATCGCGAGCGTCGAGTCTGGGCCCGGCGCCCGCAGCCAGTAGCCACCTTCAATCACAGCCGTCCGGAGGTCGGGATCGATCTGACGTTGCAATTGGGTAATACGGCGAGTGGTCAGTCGCAGATAAACAGAGCCGCCGCTTTGATCATTGAGGAGATCTTGATTCGGCTCGCCGTCATCCTCGCGCTGAAGATGCTCGAAGCTCCAGCACAGAATCGCAGCCAACTCGTCGGCATAAGTGGGCTCGAAAGAGCTTAATCCGGGTTTTGACATGCCAATGAGGGGGGTCCCAATCGACTGATGGGCACCACCTTCCGGTGATAACGAAATTCCGGATGGCGTGGCCACCAGAATGAATCGGGCATCCTGATAACACGCATAGTTCAGTGCGTCGAGGCCTCGTTCGATAAAGGGATCGTAAATCGTGCCAATCGGAAAGAGGCGTTGCCCGAAGAGGGAGTGGGAGAGTCCAGCTGCAGCGAGCAGTAAAAAAAGATTGTTCTCGGCAATACCCAGCTCGATATGTTGACCCGTCGGGGATGGAGGCCAGCGGTGCAGGGAACCGATATCCTGCAGTGGCAAAGGGTCTTTCTGGGCCTTGGGGTGAAACAGTCCTCGTCGATTGACCCAGCCGCTGAGGTTGGTCGATATCGTGACATCCGGTGATACCGTGACGATTCGATCAGCAAGGTCGTTGCTGGCTCTGGCAATGCTGTTCAGAATTCGCCCAAAGGCTGCCTGTGTCGACAGGTGCTCAGCTATTGGGGGATCCAGTCGATCGGGAACGGTGACCTCGCTCGACCGGTGTCGTCGCGGCCCAGCCAACTTTAGGGAAACATCCTGAATGAATGTTTGCAACTCGTCAGTCGGGATGTCGATTCCGGCAAGCGGCGCCCATTCCTGGCCATCCGGGATGTGATGCGCCTGCTTAAGAGTCTGAATTTCTTCGGAATTCAGCAGCCCGGAATGGTTGTCTTTGTGGCCCGCGAGGGGCAGTCCGTAGCCCTTGATGGTATAGGCAAAAAAACAGGTGGGCTGCTCATCCTCAACTGCCTCGAATGCCTCCAGCACGGTCTCCATGCAGTGGCCTCCAAGATCAGTCATCAACGAAAAAAGTTCCGAGTCGTTGTAATCGCCAATCAGCGATGCCGCGCCGGGCCTGGCGCCAATGTCATCAAGTAGCGGTTGTCGCCATGCTGTAGCACCCTTATACACAAGCGCTGAATATTTCGAGTTTGGGCAGGCATCGATCCATTGTCGTAAAGCCTCACCACCCTTCCTATCGAACGCTTCTCGAAGTCTTTTCCCATACTTTATGGTCGTGACTTTCCATCCCATGCTGGTAAAGAGGCGGCTGAAGCGATTCAGCAGCCGGTCGGAAATTACAGAATCCAGGCTTTGCCGGTTGTAGTCGATCACCCACCAGACACTCTCCAGATCGTGCTTCCAGCCCTCAAGCAGTGCTTCGTAGATGTTGCCTTCGTCGAGTTCGGCGTCTCCTACCACGGCCACCATTCGGCCCTTTGCTATTTTCCAGTTATGAGTTTCGACATATGTTTGCATCAATGACGCGAAGTTGGTCATTGCCACGCCGAGGCCCACAGATCCAGTAGAAAAATCCACATCGTCCGCATCCTTGGTTCGTGACGGATAAGCTTGAGCGCCACCAAGGGCCCGAAATCGCTCCAGATGTTGTCGGCTTTGTTTGCCAAGAACATACTGGATAGCATGGAAAACGGGACTACCATGGGGCTTTACCGCAACTCGGTCTTCACGGCGAAGGGCAGAAAAATAAAGCGCAGTCATCAGGGTAACCATTGAAGCGCAAGAAGCCTGATGGCCGCCGACCTTCAGTTGACCATCGTTTGGCCGGAGATGATTGGCGTGGTGGATGATCCAGGTCGACAGCCACAGAATCTTGCGTTCCAACGCCTGAAGAAAAACCAATCGATCCTGCGTTGTCCGCAAATGCGGCACTGCATCATTGGGGTCGAAGTGAATGTTGGGCATAAGTCAGAATTAAGGACAATGAACAAGACGGCACTTCATCTCACTATATTATTGCTTCGGGCTGGGAATAGGTTTCCAATTTATGTAGTAAAATTATTAATAACGAAATATTTGATCATAAAAGATCAATTTTCTGGACAATTATGCTAGAACGCGAATGGGACAAGAAAGATCTTGGAATCTTGGAGATTCTCCAGGAACAAGCGCGGATATCAAATTCGGATCTCGCCCAGCGTGTCGGTCTTTCCCCATCGCCCTGTTGGCGCAGAGTCAGAGCCTTGGAGGATGCGGGTGTGATTCAACAGTATGTGGCGTTGGTCAGTGCAAAATCTGTGGGACTCCCAATCAACGTGTTCGCCACCGTGACGCTGGAAAAGCAAATCGAGAAGGCGTTAGAGGTATTTGAGAAAGCGGTCGCTGAGCGACCGGAGGTGATGGAATGTTATTTGATGACAGGAGAATTTGATTATTTACTGAGAGTCGTGGTGCCAGATCTTGAAGCTTATGAACATTTCTTGTTACAGCATCTGACTCGAATTAAAGGAATCGCGAGCATCAAATCAAGCTTTTCGTTGAAGCAGGTCTGCTACAAGACAACACTGCCACTGCCGCGCTAGCAGTCGCAATCACCTGACCCGGCAGTAAAGCGCCGGATCAGCGCGTAGATGCTGCATTGCGTTCACCGAAGACATCGTCATGTTGGGAAGGCCGGCAACGCTGGTATTGTTGTGGATATTTAATTTGCGCTCCGAGTTGGTCCGCGGCGTGCCAGACCCAGCGCGGGTTGTATAACATGCCTCGCCCCAGAGCCACCATGTCGGCTTTGCCTTCGGACAAGATAGTTTCTGCCTGACGGGGTTCAGTGATCAACCCAACCGCGATCGTGATCAGGCCCGTTTCCTGCCGGATCCGTTCAGACAGGGGGACCTGATACCCGGGCCCGACTGGTACTACTTGATCCGGGGCGAGACCTCCGCTGGACACGTCGATCCAGTCGCAACCGGACTGCTTCAACAGCTTGCAAAGGGTAATCGATTGGTCGATATCCCATCCGCCGTCAATCCAGTCGGTAGCCGATAGACGGATACCCAGTGGCTTCGTCACAGGCCAGGCAGCACGTGTCGCCTCGAATACCTCAAGAACGAAACGCATACGATTGTCCAAAGAGCCCCCATAGTTGTCGGTTCTTCGATTGCTGATAGGAGAGAGGAATTCGTGCAGCAGGTAGCCATGGGCTGCGTGCAACTCGAGTGCGTCAATACCAATTCGTTCCGCGCGGCGAGCGGCATCGGCAAATTTGTTCACCATGTCGGCAATTTCTGTCGAACCCAATTCTCGTGGTACAGGGGCACCGTCCTGCAGTGCAATGGCCGATGGGGCAACGACTTCCCAGCCGCCGTCGCTGGGTAGAATCGGCTTTCTTCCTTCCCACGGGCGGGCAGAAGACGCTTTGCGCCCAGCGTGGGCAAGTTGCAGAGCAATCGGAGTGTCAGCAATGTCTTTGCAAAAATTAACGACCTGCCGCAAGGCAGATTCATTGTCGTCGCTGTAAAGCCCCATACAGTGGGGGGTAATCCGACCGGCGGCTTCTATATTGGTCATTTCAATACACAATAATCCGACTCCGGATGCTGCGAATTGCCCAAGATGCATATGATGCCAGGGCCCGGGAGAGCCCTCGGTTGCCGAGTATTGGCACATCGGCGAAACCATCACCCGGTTCTGGATCTCCAGCTGGCGCAGTTGAATCGGCGTAAACAAAACAGGGTCGAGAGAATCTTTCACAATTTGCATCCTTTATTGGGCTTGAGGGAGTTTAGTGCACCAAGTTTGGGTTCTTTTTACGTGACCGGGTGATGCCTACTCCCGGTTGGCTGACAGACGGAAGCATCCCGGGGTGGACGGGCGAATCAGGGTCGGTCGGTAATGATGGAGGTGGCATCCGGTCGGTTTTCAAGCCCGGGCAGAAGCTCAGTGCCAAGGCCCGGGCCAGAGGGTGGCAGAATCCAGCCATTCTCGATTGTGGGTATGACGGTGACCAACTCCTTATACCAGCCGTCGTAGAACGCCCGGACTGATTCCTGGATCAAGGCGTTCGTTATATTCATCGACAGATGCACCGCAGCCATGAATGCCACCGGCCCGGTGCAGTCATGCGGCGCAACCGGGAGATGATAGGTTTCACCGAGGGATGCGATTTTCTTTGCTTCAGTCAGTCCGCCGCACCAGACGATGTCTGGCATCAGGATGGCGGGCGCACCACTTTCAATCAAGTCGCGGTAACCCGATCGCCCTGCAACTGTTTCGCTGGCGCAAACGGGCACCCGCGTGGCTTTAGCGAAACGCACTAGCGCTGGAAGACTGTCCATTCGAACAGGATCTTCGTACCAGTAGGGGTTGAATGGTTCGAGTGCCTTGGCGATCTGCAGCGCGGCCGGAAGCCGCCAAAGGGAATGGAGTTCGACCATGATATCCATCTGCTCGCCTACCGCTTGACGGATCTTTCTAAAGGGGTCGAGACATCGGTCCAGCGATTCGTTTGAAATGTAGTAGCCATCGCTGCTTTTGGCTGCGTGGTCGAATGGCCAGATTTTCATTCCAGTAATGCCTTGTTCGATCAAGCTGAGGGCTAACTCGTCAGCCCGATTAATGAAAGCGTCAAGATCCTCATAAGGCCCTTCAGGAGAACCGTCAAGGCCCCAGTCAGATGTGTCCCAGTCCGGGCGATTTCGTACATATCGATAACCGGCACAAGTGTTGTAGGTGCGGATCTTGTCCCGAGCTAAGCCCCCGAGCAGCTGAAACACAGGTTGCCCAACCGCTTTCCCGAAAAGATCCCAAAGGGCAACATCGATTGCTGAACGTCCGCGGGTTTCTACACCAGTACCCGAAAAGCCCACGTATGGCACAAGATCCAGAGCGATTCGTTCGATCTGTAGCGGATCTCGTCCAATTAATTTTGGAGCGGCGGTCTCGTGGATGAAGGCTTCCACCGCCTTGGCCCCGAAAAAGGTCTCGCCGAGGCCGCTGATACCTTCATCGGTGTGGACTTTGACCCACAGAATATTGGAAAATTCATCGAGCCGAAGCGTCTGAATCGCCGTGATCTTCATGGCGAAAATGAACGGGTGGGGTGATACGTCGAGACCTTGTGGATCACTGTGTGGAACTTGGCAGCGGAATGTCGTTGACTCTCCTAGGCACGTGATAGCCCCGCTGCACTGCAGGTCGCGCAGCAATCGACAGATACCATCGGGTTACATTCGGGTATTGAGTGATATCGATTGTTTGCCACTCGAATCGTGATATCCAGGGCCAAAGAGCAATATCTGCGATCGAATACTCGCCAACCACAAATTCGCGGTCTTGCAGTTTCTTGTCGAGGACGCTGTAGAGTCGATGTCCCTCGCTCAAGTATCGATCTTGCGCATAGGAGCTTTTCCCGGGGTTAAATTTCGTGAAGTGGTGAATTTGCCCCAACATCGGCCCGGGCCCAGCCATCTGCCACATTAACCATTCAATAGTTTCCCAGTAGAGTGATGTTTCCGTAGGAATCAATTGACCCGACTTTTTAGCCAGATAAAGCAGGATGGCGCCTGATTCCATCAGCGATTGTCCGTTTTCTGTGTCGACAATCGCTGGAATCTTGTTGTTGGGTGACAGCGCTATAAACGCGGGATTTCGTTGCTCACCTTGTGTGATATCCACCGGATGCACTGTGTAATCCCACCCCAACTCTTCCAGGGCGATAGATATTTTTCGCCCGTTTGGGGTCGACCAGGTGTAGAGCTCAATCATGCCAGAATCGGTTTTGCAAGTTGGGTGAGTCCGTTCAACCCAGCATTTCTCGAACAGTTGCGGCTTGCCGGCGGGCACTTTGCATAAGAAAAGTAATATCGTTGCCGGCGAGAATTAACCGCACACCTATTGCAACATATTTCTTCATCAATTCCGGTTCGTACACACCGCCCATCCCGGCATATTTTCCGTGATCATTACAAGCACCAACGACGCTTTGATAAGCCGCCACGATATCGGGGTGTTCCAGTTCGCCGGGGATACCCATCTCAAGCGAAAGATCGTTGGTGCCGATGAGTAGTGCGTCGATGCCGCTGATTGCGGCAATGGCCTGGGCGTTCTCGATTGCCCGGGGAGATTCCAGCATGACGACGATCAGGGTTTCACGATTGATCGTTTCGGTGGTGTCTTTGAGCGGGTGAGTCTCAAAACCGAGGTGTGGCAGAGCACCGGTGATGGATCGATGCCCAATCGGGGGGTAGCGGCAATTGGAGGCTATTTGCGCTGCGGTCTGCGGGTCGTCCACGTGGGGGACCACCACGCCCTGGGCTCCGCCATCCAGTACACGCGTAGCGTGATAGGGCTCGGGTCCGGGTACCCGGACGATCGGAGCGATACCGGCATCCTGGGCTGCGACACAGATCTGCACCGCCGTGTCGATATCCATGGAATTGTGCTCCATGTCTATGAACAGCCAATCAAAGCCGGCAGTACGCATGGCCTTGGCTGTGTCGACAGTTCTTGCCTGGCGCAGGCCAACGCCGATCGCGAGCTGTCCGCGGCGAAGTTGCTCAAGGGCCTGATTATGAAGTTCTATCATGGGGTGATGATGTCTCGTCGTTGATAATTCGGGGTCGAAGATAGTCTAGTCGGGTTGGTGCTGCGAGAATAGCGCAGGTCAGGTCATACTCTGGGCGAGGGCACAAATCTTCTGATTTGCCAGCCCGACCGATGCTGCTGTATCGACAACCAGTTGCCAGCTGTTCTCATCAATCGGAATACCCTCCACTTGGCGTTGAGCCATGTTTTCCCGTTCAGGGTCCCCTGGTATCAGCACGGGCTCTGCAGGATTCATCGGCGGAGACGAGGTGACATGTGTCACTGTGGAATCGAGCTCGGACTTAAAAAATTCCGGTTCGACAAATCGGTTGGGGTCGAGGATGACCGAGAACATATTGTTCAAAATCGTATCGTTCTGGTGATCAGTCTCGGGCCGGCAAGTGCCGCCACCACTCAAAATTCCGGCGAGCAGCTCGTTAACCAGGGCAAGCCCATAGCCCTTGTAGGCTCCAACCGGGCGCAGGGCGCCGACAGGATCCGAAAACAAGGCCTCGGGGTCCGTTGTCGGGCGCCCGTGGCCATCCAGCAATACGCCCTCGGGCAGTGTCTCTCCTTTGTTCCTTGCGACTCGTACCTTTCCATGAGCCATAACGGTAGTGGCCATATCGAGCACTAAAGGTCCTGCTGCACGAGCGCCTGGTATGGCGCAACAGTAAGGATTGGTTGTGTAGCGCGCATCAGAGCCACGGTAAGGCGCCGCGTTTCCTGGGTGCCCGATCGCGTTGACGTGGTGGATCGACACCAAGCCGGCTTGTGCGCAACGTTCTCCCCACGCGCCAATACGCCCCAGGTGAAAAGAATGCCGAATGGTGAGAGTGCACACGCCCAGCGATCGCGCACGTTCGATTCCGATATCCATAGCTTCTTGTCCGATCACTTGTCCATATCCTGACCGGCCATCAACAGTAATAATAGGGCCCTCGTCAGCGACAACTTCAGCATGTTGGTTAGGAATCAGCTCACCGGTTTTCACGCAGGCAA
>JAPKAJ010000186.1 GCA_028825345.1 Arenicellales bacterium
TGCCTTTGCCTTAGGGGACAAGGTTGGGGTGATGGAAGATGGCGCGATCGTGCAATGGGATACCCCTTATGATCTTTATCATCGCCCGCAGAATCATTTTGTAGCCAATTTTATTGGGAGTGGTGTATTCCTGGAAGGGGCACTGTGTTCGGTTAACGGTGTGACAACGGCACTGGGTGACTTGAGCGGCGAAACAGGATTGGACTGGATCGTCGGTTCGCGGGTGGAAGTGCTGATTCGACCTGATGATGTGATATATGACCCGCAAGGCCCCGTTAAAGCGCAAGTGATGCGTCGGGCGTTTAAGGGTGCCGAGATCATGTATACGCTGCGTACCAGCAGCCAGATTACATTGCTGGCACTCTTTCCCAGTCACGCCAATTTTGAGATCGGTGACGAGGTGTCAGTTCGCCTGGAAGTCGATCACCTTGTGGCGTTTCCGAAGGAGTCGATACCGGAGTGATCCAAGGCAATAACTGCCTGGCTGGTTAAGCGGCGAGGTTTGGGTGCTCAATCTGGTTCAAATGGGGTCAGATAGGCGTCTAGTATAGAGGGGGTCGCCGCGCTTTCTTTGACCTCGATTCGGGCAACAGCACGATGATGCACTTCGTCGGGGCCGTCGGCATAGCGCAGCGCTCGGCCCCAGGTCCAGTGATCGGCCAGCGGGGTATCTGGGCTGATTCCCATGGCACCAAAGGTCTGCATTGCCCGGTCGAGCACGGTGGTGTGGAGCATGGGTACCAGGGCTTTGATCATTGAGATTTCTTTACGGGCAGCTTTGGCGCCGTGCTCATCAATCAGCCAGGCCGTTTTCAGCACCAGCAAGCGCGCTTGCTCGATCTCGATACGCGAGCGTGAGATCCACTCGGCAACGGTACCGTGTTCATGCAGGTAACGGCCAAAAGTCTTTCGTTCTTGCGCCCGGCGGGTCATCAATTCCAGCGCCAATTCTGCCGCACCGACTGAACGCATGCAGTGATGGATACGGCCAGGCCCCAACCGGGCCTGGGCCAGGGCAAATCCCGAGCCTTCCTCGCCCAATAGATTACCCACCGGCACGCGCACATTATTAAAGGCGATTTCACAGTGGCCTTCCGGATGAAGGTGGTTCATCACTGTCACGTTTCGCACCACCGTGACACCTTGGGTATCAATGGGTACCAGCACCATACTCTGCTGGTGGTAAGTATCTGCGTCAGGGTTGGTCTTGCCCATCACAATCAGCAGTTGGCAGTTGGGATGCGCGGCGTTGGTAATCCACCACTTGCGGCCATTAATGATGTAATCATCACCATCCCGGGTAATTCGGGTCTGGATGTTTGAGGCATCCGATGAGGCTGTGTCGGGCTCGGTCATAGCAAAAGCCGAGCGGATCTTGCCGTTCAGCAAAGGAGTGAGCCACTGCTGGTACTGTTCGGGTGATGCGAACATATGCAGCAGTTCCATGTTACCGGTATCGGGCGCACTGCAGTTAAATGGCTCCGATGACCAGGTAACGCGTCCCATAATTTCTGCCAGGGGCGCGTACTCGAGGTTTGTCAGTGGTGTGCCGGGTTCATCGGCCTTCAGACCGGGTAGGAAAAGATTCCATAACCCCTGTTGACGGGCCAGCGCCTTCAGATCTTCCATGAACGACACCGGATAGGTGCCGTTGCGTACTTCTTTTTGCCACTGGCCGATCTTTGGCACGATGTGGGCATCCATAAATTCGCGAACCTGGGTACGCAGGCCTTCAACTTTGGGCGAGTAGGCGAAATCCATAGGGAATTATCTCCGGGGTACGAGTCGAAATGCTGGCAAGGATAAACCTCGCATTCCAACGAATTGTAAGATGGGTGTGCCGGTTACTTGGAGCATCTTGTCAGAGTGTGAGTACAATCTTGCCACAAACGGTACGCGCCTCGATTTGTTGAAGAGCATTGGCGGCCTGGGCCAGCGGCAGGACAGCGTGCAGTTGCGGCTGTAAGGCGCCAGATGCAGTGAGTTCGAACAGTTGTTGGTGATTCTGGTGGGCCTGATCAGATTCTTTCTCGCAGAAATTTCCCCAAAATACACCAACCACACTATAGCCTTTGACCAGAGGCAGGTTCAGTGGCAGTTGCGGTATGTTGCCGCCGGCAAAGCCAATCACCAACCAGCGGCCTCGCCAGGCGACTGAACGACTAAGGGTGTCTGCGAGTTCGCCACCGACCGGGTCAAAAATAACGTCTGCACCGTTGCCGCCGGTCAGCGACCGTATTGCCCCGCGCAAGTCATCCCCACTGGTGTTGATACCGGCATGGGCGCCGTGCCGTTTCGCTACCTCTAATTTTTCTGGTGTCGAGCAGGCTGCGATGACGTGCGCACCGAGGGCGCAGCCGATTTGCACGGCGGCAAGACCGGTGCCGCCGGCCGCGCCGGTCACCAGGAGGGTTTCGCCGGCTTGTAATGACCCACGTTGAACGAGCGCATGGTAGGCTGTGCCATGTGCACATAACAGCCCTCCAGCTTGAGTGAATTCCAGGCTCGCGGGAAGCAGGTAAGCGTGGCTGGCCGGTACCACCACTGCCTGGGCATAAGTACCAAAGCGCGGGCTCATGGCTGCAACCCGGTCTCCTACCTCGAAACCAGATACGCCTTCGCCAAGTGCATCGATGGTGCCGGCACACTCGATACCGGGAACAAAAGGCAGATCCGGCTTGACCTGGTATAACCCCCGAACCAGTAAGGCATCAGGAAAGTTCACACCCACTGCACTGATTTGCAGGCGAATCTCACCTGGCCCAGGCGCGGGTTCGGGCAGCTCGCGCAGCACCAGGTCGTCCACCGGACCGTAAGCCTCACAGACAATTGCCTTCATTATTCCTCCTGATTATTAATGACTTCCATACCCATCTGGGCGAGCTGTGATGTGAGCTCACCTACCGCGATAGCTTTCTCACTCGAAGCGTTACCGTCGAGAGCGCGCTTCATGACTCCCTGGCAGATCGCCGCCAGACGAAAGAAACTGAAGGCGAGATAAAATCGCCAGTGATCGATCTGGCCGATGCCGCGGTTTTCGCAGTACTGCGCCACGATTTCGTGTTCACGAGGAATGCCCAGTGGCGCCGGATCGATACCAGCAAGACCCTGGATCTGCCCCGTGTTTGACATACGCAGGCACATACAGAAATACGCAAGATCAGCAAATGGGTGGCCCAGTGTCGATAACTCCCAGTCGATGACTGCCTGTATCCGACCCTCACTGGGCGCGATGATCAGGTTGTCGAGACGGTAATCACCGTGAATCAGTGTGCTTTGGCCATCATCAGGCGGGGTGTGGGGTTCTAACCAGGCAATCAGTGATTCCATGGCGTCAATGCGATCCGTCTCGCTGGCGCGGTATTGTCCGGTCCAGCGCGCGATCTGGCGCTCAAAATAATTTCCGGGCCGGCCAAAGTCAGCGAGTCCGATGGACGCTGGATCCAGCGAGTGTAGTGCCGCAAGCACAGTGATCTCGTGTTGGTAAAGAGCGCTACGCTCTGGTGTCGTCAGTTCCGGTAGTGTTGGGTCCCAGAAAATCCGACCATCTTCATAGCTCATGACAAAAAAGACCGAGCCGATAAGCTCCGGATCCTCGCACAAGCACCAGGTCTGCGGCACTGGCACAGTTGAGCCCTGGAGTGCCTGCATAACTCTGAACTCGCGTTCCACAGCGTGGGCAGATTTCAGTAGTTTTCCACTGGGTTTTCGGCGCAGCACATAAGTCCCGCCGGTGCTCTGCACACGATAGGTCGGGTTGGATTGCCCCCCGGTGAACTTATCGATAGATTGCAGCAACCCGATGCCTGGTATCGTCGATTCGAGGTACCGGTTCAGGCGGGCAAAGTCTATGTTTTCTTTGTTCATACTGACTTGGTGATCGGTCACACCCTATTGATTTAAAAATTACTGGGCAAATTCGCAAAAGTGCATCTTTTCCCCAGGCGGGATGTATTTTCTTGTCGGACGATGTCTGTGTTGACTCTATACGGAGTTAACAAATGGTGTCTGCCGACTCTTGACTTGCTGGCCCCCTAAACTAGTTCGTTGCCGATGATTTTGCCAGTTGTTCTTTCTTTTGTTGTTGCCACATTTGTGCATATAAGCCTTTCTCGGCCAGCAACTGCGGGTGAGTACCCTGTTCGGTAATGCGGCCGTCGTCGAGTACCAGAATCTGGTCCGCACCGACCACTGTGGACAGGCGGTGGGCGATGACCAGTGAGGTCCGCCCCTGTGAAAGACGGGCCAGATTGTCTTGAATTTCGCGCTCTGTGGTGCTGTCCAAAGACGAGGTGGCTTCGTCAAAAAAGAAAATCTTTGGATCTCGCAGCAGGGCACGAGCGATTGCAACCCGTTGTTTTTCACCCCCCGATAGTTTCAGGCCGCGTTCACCGACAAGGGTCTGGTAGCCTGCCGGCAGGCTTTGGACGAAATCGTGCAATTGCGCCGCCCGGGCTGCTGCCAGTATGTGGTCGTCATCAGCCAGTGGATCTCCGTAAGCGATGTTGTAATAGAGGGTATCGTTGAATAAGACCGTATCCTGCGGCACGACGCCGATGACACGGCGTAGCGAGTGTTGGGTCAAGCTACAGATATTCTGATTATCAATAAGGACTTGCCCAGAATCAGGATCATAAAAACGCAACAGCAAGCGGCTAATCGTAGATTTACCGGATCCGGTTGGCCCGACAATCGCGGTCGTGCTGCCAGCGGCTGCAGTGAAACTGACGTTGTGCAGAATGCGTCGGTCAGATTCGTA